>CAZAOR010000106.1:0-6586 GCA_964486805.1 uncultured Sediminibacterium sp.
ATCATAAGCACCCGGATCGTAGTTATACTTGGATTTCAGGTAATCTGAAACTGTTTTCAGGTCCCCGATAGGAACGGAAGAAGTGTTACCGGTACCGGTGCCTCCCGCAGGAATATAATAACTAAGTACGGCAGAACGGGTTTCATATTCACCATTCACAAAGAAGAAGAGTTTATTCTTGATGATTGGTCCTCCAAAACTTCCGCCATATATTTTATTATAGGAACTGGCCGGAGCAGGCAGTTTATAATCTCCGACATTTCTACCATTAAAAGACTGGTCACGATAGAAAGTATAGGCTGTTCCCTGGAAACGGTTGGTACCGCTCTTGGTCACGGCTGCGATATTAGCGCCGGTAAATTGCCCCTGGCGAACATCATAGGGAGCAATACTCACGGCAACTTCCTGGATGGCATCCAGCGAAATCGGATTGGCACCACCACCAGGCAGCGGGTCAGTAGAAAGACCGAAGTTATTGTTCAGATTCGCCCCGTCAACGGTTACGTTGTTATAACGGCCGTCGCGACCAGCGAAACTGTTGCCATTGGATTGAGGAGTCAGGCGGGTAAAGTCTGACAAACTCCTGCTGATTGTAGGCAAAGTGGTCAGCAGGCGCTGATTGATCACGGTAGTAGCATTGTTCTTGTCAATACCGGATTTGCGTTGTTGACTGAGTACCACCACCTCTGTCAGGTTTTTAGTGGCATCTGCCAGTACAGCGTTTACGGAATAAGGTTCTCCAAGCGCAAGGTTAATGTCTTGAAAAGTCTCGGATTTCAAACCCACATAGTCGATTTTTACTACATATGGTCCCCCGATCCGCATACCCGGTATGGTAAATACACCGGATTTTTTGGAAACAGTTGTATAAACTGTTCCGGAAGGGGTGTGGGTAGCAGTAATAGTAGCTCCTTCTAAGGGAGATCCGTCACTGGTTTTAACAGTACCAGAAATACTACTGGTCGTCACCTGACCCATCGATGTGACCGCCCAAAAAAGGACGGGCAACATCCATGCAATTCTCTTTACGATTCGCATAAAAGCATAGTTTTAGATGCTGCAAAGATGCTACATAAAGCCCGTTTATGAACCTGCCCGGTCAAATTAATGTTAAAATAACGCTGACAAAACAGGCAAATGTTGATTACATGGTGATAACCTGGAATAATGACCTGGTTGATTGATACGATTTAGCATTTAACACATTGACAATGAATTTTATATTCTTGAATAAAATATTAGTTTCATAAAGAATTGCCGACAGGCAAAAACACCTTTTTTTATCCAAAGCCTCACTGCTTTATATAAAAACCTGGCCCCCGGTTAACCCCGGTATGCGAATCTGCCCCTTCGGCCGTCTGTGTGTCCGGGGCCTGGTCTGATGACCTGTAAGTCCCGGCCCGGGTTATTCCCCCAGCGGAAGAATCTGCAAGCACGTGGACTCCAGAATGGCGTACCTTTTTTGTAACAATGTAAAACCCTGTCAGCTACCCTTGGTGCAGGCGGAAGGATGCGAAAAATCATATGCTAATCCTAAATCCCAGTTCGAAAGACCACTGGGAACGATAGGCACTTTTCCGGCCATTGACCGGCTGCCAGACCGGCATTGCCGCTTTTTCAGGATTAAAAAGGTATATCGGCACCAGTCCTTCCCGGTCCTGAAATCCAGCAATTTGCAGGAGGGCATAATTATCGTAGGATACCCGGTTATGCACCCCCCAAGCCGGGTTTACCAGGTTCAGAAAATTATAACCTGTCAAACTGCAGCCCACCTGTAAATACTTTCTATCCCAACGAACCCTCCAGGTTTTGCGCAGCTGGAAATCCACAGTATGCTCCCAGGAGGTCCTGGCACCATTCCGACTGGCATACTGTCCGCGTCGTTTAGTAAAATACCGGTTTTGGCTTAGAAAGGTTTCCAGGAGTTGTCGCTGTACCTGTTCCGGGTAATAAGCTTGGGCTCCTGCAAAAGGCTGAAAATGCATTTGCCTGATTTCTCCTGGTTGGGGGATATACATCAGTTCATAATTACCGGTTGTTTCATCTTCCTTTTGCAGGCTACGCCCCATGTAGGTATAGCTGAAAAGCAGGCCGGACTGGCCGTTATAGGTGATGGATAAAATCCAGGGTTTTCTGGTACGCTTTCCCGATAAGTGCAGGACATACCTGCCGGTTACATGATGTCCCGGGCTATAATCTGAAACGGAGGGCACCGGGTAATTGCGTCCGTTTACTGTTTCCCTGAATCGCCAATTGCTGAATAACACCGAGGCATTCCCATCGTGGATATTACAGGAACGACCATAACTGTATCCTGCTTCCCATTCAATACCTTCGGCCGGCGATCCCACAAGTTTTATCGTTCCCTCATAAGCATATTCTTTCTGCAGGAATTCGTTATGTAAATAAATAGCTGATTCATATGGGTTGCCTGTTGGCTGGGATACGGGTATCCGGATACTCTGTGTATAGCTGTAAGCCGGCCGGTTATCCGGCCCGGCGATATGGGCTGGGGGAGGCAAGAGGTTGATATTGGTATAACTGACAGTTGCCAATGGCAGGCTGTAAGTTCCTGTCAGGATTACCTTGATTTGACTGTTGAGTTTCTGCGAGAAGCTGGCTGAGCAGCGAAGAAGGGAAGGCATTTGCAAGGCGGGGGCTGCAAGATCAAGCGGTACCTGGTTAGGAATTTCCCCCAAAGATTCCGGTAACCAGGAATGGTCGGTATCCTGGCTGAAACGAATCAGCCGCAGGGCTGCATTGCCGGCTTTCCATCCGCCAATATCCGCGCCATTATGTAATAAGGGTGCTGCCAGCCATGCCAGAGGCATTTTACCGGTAAACAGTCCGATGCCCATTGTAAGGGATGTTTTGTTAACAGGCGACCACCACCATTGAAACCTAGGTACCAGGCGGATTGGAAAAACGGGAAGCCTGCCGGGAGCTATTGATTCAATGTGCCAGGTATTTCTTACCTGTTCTTCAAAAACAGGGTCAGGATCCAGGTTTCTTGATTCCGGGGCAAAAAGCGCTTCTTTGTCCAGACGGATACCTATATATATGCGAATGCTGCCGGAAATCCGGCATTCATCTCCCAGGAAAAAAGCGGTTCTTAATAAGTTTAACCGAACAGCTTTGGGGGCCTCCCTGCTGCTATGTCCATTCCATAGAACAAATCCTGCCTCATAACCGGCTGGTGCATAGCCAGACAGGAATGCGTTCAAAGAGCCATAGCTGTATCTCCCAAAACTGTTTTGGAGGAAGGTATTGGAGATCTGGTCAAATTCTGCATCCATACCTATCCGGATCATGTGATTACCCCAACGCAAGTGCCATTGCTCAAACAACGTGATATTCTGATGCTTCAGATAGTTAAAGGCGGCATTGTTATCCGAACCCAGGAGCAAAGATCCTTCGCCATCATAAATACGAAGTTCCGGGAAAGGCCTGCCGGCCGGCAGCCTCCTGTCCGATACCCGGGTATAGGTTGCCAGTAGCCGGTTGCCGCTCCTGCTGCCAGTCCTGGTTTTCCATTCTGCTGTGAGTACCTGCTGAGAACTTTCTGCTGAATAGCCATGCATACCATACGTGATGTTTTCGGAGTTTCCATTGCCCTGTTCATCGCGCCGCGAACTGCTGTACCGAAAACTCAACATGATGGATGAATGGGGAGTAGGCTTTCCATCTACCCGCATAAAAAGCCGATCTGCGTGCAGGTAGGTCGGTGTGTTATCATAATTGCCGGGATCATAACCAAACCGGTCCTCCATCGCATGCCGTAAAAGATCCGGAGCCGTTTTGTCAGCTATACTGCCAGGGTACTGCTGCCAGTTCAGCGCCTGTGGATACACTGATTCCTGTATTTCCCGGTTAAAAAAGTAAACCCAGTGCTTTCGCAGGCGGCCGGAAAGGCGGATGCCGCTAAGGTATTCACTGCCCCGGGTGTAGGGGACTACAACTTGCGGCAATTTACCAGACAGCCATCCAGGCGACCAGTTGTTATAGCAGGAAGCAGAGAATTCCTTGGTCCCGGTGTGGGTGGTCATTTGTATGATCCCGCCGGTGAATTTTCCGAAAGAAGCATCATACGGCGTGGTGGTTACCACGATCTGATCAATACTTTCCATCGAAACCGGCGATGCACCAGTGGTTCCGCCATTCGTGCCGGAAGCCGATAATCCATATACATCATTGAGAACTGCGCCATCGATATAAAATGCATTGTATCGGTTGTTCTGTCCGCCGAGGCTGATCGCGTCTTCTGTTCCCGGCATTATGCGGATACCTGGCTGGTTTCTCAAATAATGTATCCATTCCCTGCCTGGTTGATTTTCCCGCCAGGCAGGGCTGAGCCTGGTTCCCGCATCCGCTCCGGCATAAGAATGCCGGTAACCTGTTACCGTTATGGCCGAAAGGGTTGAATAGGATGGCAGCAATTGCAGGTCTGCGATCGTCGTTTCTCCCACCCTGACTGAAACTTGCCGTTTGACAATGTCTGCATAGCCGCTGTAAGCAGCCGTCAAGAGATATTGGTCTCCAGCCGGGATATTTTCCAGCAGGTATCTCCCCGACCTGCCGGCAATGGCCTGGTAGGTAAATCCCGAAATGCTATCGATTACTGTGATAGCCGTTCCCGGTAAACCCAGCCCGGTGCCATCATCTGCTGTACCGGAAATCCGCCCGGTTGTCCATTGTGCAAAGGCGCAGGTATTTGCAGCCAGCAGGCATAAAACCCATATAATAACCCTGGTATGCATATTGCGAAATGACAGATTATGTCAGTAGGGCGCAATAGGTATTTGCCGAAGTTGTACCGGGTGTTTTTCTTTTCGGGATGCGTAAAAACTCCGGTAAACGGGTTTAAATCACGGGGGCGAGCCCGGTTATTAGGCCAGGCAAACGTAATTTTGTACATAAACATGTGTTATGCTGGATAGTATTGAACGGGCGATTGAGGACATCCGTTTGGGTAAAATGGTCATCGTGGTAGATGATGAAGACCGTGAAAATGAAGGAGATTTTATTATTGCCGCGCAGCATGCGAGCCCCGAAGTAGTCAACTTTATGAGCAAGGAAGGGCGCGGATTGATCTGCGTAGCCTTGACAGAAGACCGCTGCAAGGAACTCCAACTGGATCCGATGGTGGTGTCGAATACTTCCCTGCATGAAACTGCATTCACTGTTTCCGTGGACCTGATCGGGCAGGGAACTACTACCGGTATCTCGGCACAGGACCGGTCAAAGACCATCCTCGCACTTGTGCATCCTGATACAAAAGCTGCAGAACTGGGTAGGCCCGGCCATATTTTCCCGCTGCGGGCCAAACCGGGCGGAGTATTGCGGAGGGCGGGCCATACAGAAGCAGCCGTAGACCTGGCAAGACTGGCAGGACTGGAACCTGCGGGTGTATTGGTAGAAGTGATGAATGAAGACGGCTCCATGGCACGCCTGCCCGAACTGCAGGAGATCGCCCGCAAATTTGGGTTGCATATTGTATCTATCCGCGATCTGATCGATTACCGGATGCAACGGGATTCGTTGATAGAAGAAATCGTACGGGTGGATATGCCTACGAAATACGGACATTTCAAATTGATTGCATTCCGGGAAAAAAATACGGGCGCAGAACACCTGGCGCTTGTTAAAGGAAACTGGCAGCCCGGGGAAGCGGTTTTAACCCGCGTACACAGCAGTTGTTTTACAGGCGATATCCTGGGCAGTTTTCGCTGTGATTGCGGGGAGCAATTGCACAAGGCTATGGCAATGGTAGAAGCAGATGGCCGTGGATTGATCCTTTACATGAATCAGGAAGGCCGTGGTATCGGGCTTATCAATAAACTGAAAGCTTATAAACTGCAGGAAGAAGGGATGGATACCGTTGAAGCAAACCTGCACCTGGGATTCGGTATGGATGAACGGGATTACGGCGTAGGGGCCCAGATCCTGCGTTACCTGGGTGCTACACAGTTGCGACTCATGAGCAATAATCCCCGTAAAAGAGCCGGACTGAAAGGTTATGGCATAGAGATCGTAGATATTGTTCCGATCGAAGTACCGGCTAATACACACAATAAAAAATACCTCGAAACCAAACGCGACAAACTCGGACATGAGATATTGGGGGAAGGGGCGAAGTGATCTCGGTGATGGGCGATTTTTTTCTTTTAAATCTCTAACTATTTCCTTCCCTTTTGATCGACAAATCATCCCCGTGCGCAGGAATAGCACTGGCTCAATGATCAGGCCGGTATGAACGGGTATTACATGTACGACAGTTACAATAATATCATCGTTCATTTACCTGCTCATGGCATGATCTCTTCCCGCTAAGTGCGGGTCCCTGCAAATCCTTCGCCGCTTTACTTTCGCACGACCCGACAAATAAATTCCGGTCAGGTAAAGGGACATACTTTTTAATTTGCATGAACGATAAAACAAAGGTTCTACAACTGTTGCGGATTTGACCCGACATCGGCGGCGACAATTGTCTGCAGGATGACAGGAAACTTACCGGGACAATTTTATAAAGTGTATATTAGAAGGACTTACGGTGTAAGTTTTAAAAACGACGTATGAAAAAATACAC
>CAZAOR010000107.1:0-2842 GCA_964486805.1 uncultured Sediminibacterium sp.
CTGGTTCGAATAAATACCACCAAGAGTAAAAGTCAGGGATGATTGCGCATCCAGCCGTCGTTCATCCTGTAAAAGCAATACTGGCTGTAAACTCGTAACCAAGTTTGCATTTCTGATACGACCAGCCTGGTAACCCCAGTAAGCATTATAATTTTCAGCTGACAGCTCCCTTAACTCCAGGAGTGCCGGACTTTGTTTTGCGCGTTGACCGGCATTGCCGAAGAAAAGGATACTAAGGGTATGTCCATCCGACAAGGCTTTATCCGCCCCCCAATACCAGGCGTTTTCTTTGGCATAAGTTCCCGGAACAGCTCCTTGCTCCGAAAAACGATACACCCAATGAGCAGATATCCGCCATCCTTTTTTTAGCAATCCTTGCCACTGAATACTCCATTTATTCCGGTATTGCCGGTTGGATACCACCTGAACGATCTGCATCCTGTCGCGCTGAGCCAATGGCCTGATATCAAATGATTGCAATCCCGTCACACCACCAAAACCTTCGGTTGCCAAAAAAGGGCCGGAAACCACCACGGATTTCCGGAAAACATCCATCAGGGCTGACCATGCGCTCCATGGAATCCTGCCCGTTTCCGGATCACGCATATCGATTCCGTTGATCAGGCAGTCGGTTGCATAACTACCCAATCCCCGCGCCTGAAAATGCACCGCCGAAAACTGAAAAGCGCTCATGGCCTGCAGCACATCCTGACCAGCGTGCAGCAAGGGGGGCAAGCCTGCCGCATAAAAATCAGTCTTACCCTCCGGCTCCCAATTGTCTGTCGGGATCGACAGCTCTGCACTGTCGGATAGCATATAAAGACTGTCTTGTTTGGCAGACAGTCTCCTGTCATCTCTTGACTGACCCAGAACTGTCATTGCTAATAACGCATGCAACCCGGTTAAGTACACCTTGCATTTTTTCATTTTATTGAAATAATTCCGGGGATCAGACGAACGTAAAATTACCAGCGGTCCTTCGTCCCGAAGCTGGAAAGTATATTTCCAGCGTACAAATACGTAATCTCTGCCGCTCCCTTCATGGTAGGTTTATCCCATGAAAACTGTTTTAATTTTTTGTGGGATCCTCGGTTTCACAGGCCTCTCTGCCCAGGCGCTGCCGGAAAAAACCATGATCGCATTTTATAATCTTGAAAACTTTTTCGATACGGTCCACAATCCACAAATCAATGACCTGGATTTTACGCCTGGGGGAATCAAACAATACAACAGCTTTGTTTACCGGGATAAAGTAAGGCACCTGGCCAGGGTATTAAGCGGACTGGGTGATCCTGCCGGTATCCAGGCACCTGCATTGATTGGAGTTGCAGAAGTTGAAAACGATACCGTATTAGAGGATCTGGTGCGGCATCCCCTGCTCCGAAAATATCCCTATCATTTTATCCATTTCGATTCCCCCGATCCCAGGGGCATTGATGTAGCCCTGCTATACAGGCCCGATCTGTTTGTACCGGCCCAGGCAAAAGCGATTCCGGTTGCCTTGCCTTCCGGCAGCAAGCTGGCTTATCATACCAGGGATATCTTGTATGTACAGGGATATTTGTCAGGCGATCTGATACATGTATTTGTAAACCACTGGCCAAGCAGGAGAGGCGGGGAGCGCAGGAGTGCCCCGGCCAGGGCAAAAGCGGCCGGGATATGCCGGGATAAAATCCGGGAAATCCTGCACGATGCACCGGGTGCACGGATACTCCTGATGGGCGATCTGAACGATGATCCAACCAGCCCCAGTTTGCGAAAAGCATTGGGAGCGCGGGATGCACCTGGTAAAACCGGTCCGGAAGATCTTTTCAACCCCTGGGTAGCTTGCTACCGAAAGGGTATCGGCACACTGGCTAATCGGGATGCCTGGGGTTTATTTGACCAGATCCTGATTTCCCAATCCTGGCTGCTGCCAAAGCCTGGATGGCGATTTGTAGGACAAGGCATTTATAACCAACCTTTTATGGTTGAAAATACCGGCCGTTACCGGGGATACCCGATGCGTACCTGGGATGGGAACCGGTACCGGGGCGGATATAGCGATCATTTTCCCACCTATCTTATCTTTACCCATATCCGAACAGATTGAAAAAAAGCGGAAAAATCCCTTCCATTCCGCCTGTTTGCTTACCTTTGCAGCCCCAAATCTGTTTTGGCAGATTCTCCACGCCTGGCGTGGTGTCCAATGGGAAAAACCAATTTATCATCAAAACACACAGTAATGAACAATTACGAACTGATGGTGATCTTCACACCGGTATTGTCTGAGGAAGATTTCAAAGCTTCCCAGAAAAAATATGCCGACCTGATCACTGAAATGGGAGGTGCCATCGTGCACAGCAATCCCTGGGGTCTGAAATCACTGGCTTATCCAATCCAGAAAAAAACAACAGGTATCTATTGGGTACTGGAATTCCAGGGACCTGCTGACCTGAATGAAAAGCTTAAGATCCAAATGCTGCGCGATGAGCAAATCATGCGTCACATGATCACCCGTCTCGATAAATACGCCGTCGAGTACAACCACGTGAAAAGGAATGGCGGATTTGCAATGCAGGATAAAACACAGGAGGCTTAAACCATGGCAAAGAATGAAATAAAATACCTGACAGCCATCAAGCAGGAGAAGCCCAAGAAAAAATTCTGCCGCTTCAAGAAATATGGCATCAAATACGTTGATTACAAAGACATCGAATTCCTGAAAAAATTCGTGAATGAACAAGGTAAACTGTTGCCCCGTCGCCTGTCAGGTAATTCCCTGAAGTATCAGCGTAAGGTGCAGGATGCAGTGAAAAAAGCCCGCCAGATGGCTCTGCTGCCTTATGTAACCGACCTTTTG
>CAZAOR010000108.1:0-9956 GCA_964486805.1 uncultured Sediminibacterium sp.
TACAAACGCTGCATGCCCTCCCAATCATCTTTTGCCAGGGGCTGTTCAATCAATTCAACGCCCAGATCCGCCAGTGCCGGGATGAGTTCCAGCGCCTGCTGCAGGGTCCAGCCTGCATTGGCATCCACCCGGAAAACCGCATCACTGTGCCGGCGGAGTGTTTCCATGATATGAATATCTTCCGCGGTACCCAATTTTATTTTATAAACCGGCCAGGGATGTGCCTGCATTTTCGACAGCATGTTTTCGGGTGTATCAATCCCGATGGTATAATCTGTTACCGGTGTGTTTTCCCATTCGGTATGCCAAAGCCGATACAAGGGTGCTGCTTTCATCTGGCCGAAAAGGTCCCATCCTGCGATATCCAGCGCACAAACCAGGAAATGCTGACCAGGTAACAAATGATGGAGATAATGCCAGTATCGCTCGGGGTCAGTAAATGCAAATTTTTCTATCAGGTGTTTCTTCGCATCCAGTTCTGCCATCATCTGTGGGACTGTTACGTTGTAATAAACAATGGCAGGTGCTTCTCCATATCCTTCCCAAGGTCCGAGCGATAATCTGACCACCAATGCAGGCTGGTGTGTTTTGGTTCTTCCGCCGGAAATCGTGAAGGGATATTCAAAAGGCAGAGATTGTTGCCAGTAAGATAATTTCAAAGCAATGATTTAAGCAACGAAAATACAAACTGCCGCTAACCTGCGGGAGATCCCGGCCTTCATTTTTTTATGATCCCTTCTCTTCCCGCTTCCCGGATCATGTTTTTCACTTCCGCATTAAATGCGTCGGCTGCCTGTAATTGCTCCAGGGTAAGATGCATCCGGTATTGCCAGTAATGACGGGGGTTCGCGGGTATGTTAATACGTTCATCAGCGGGATTTTCTCTGCGAAGCGCAGCATCTATTCCCAGCAGATCCTGTAACTGAAAAACACACCACATAGCTGGTGAATAAAGATGTTGTTGTATGATCGCCTTATTGATCCAGGCTTCGCAATAATAAGGGGCTTCCCCCCATTGCCCCAGTTCCCGGTTATAGAATAACTGTGTTTTCTCCCGGTTCTCTTCCCACCAGCCGCGGATGGTACTCATATCATGGGTGGAGGGGGTGACTACGCTCAGGTAAGGAGCATCATTCGGATGAAAAAACTGTCGGCTGGGATCTTTCGGCATCCGCTGGATCTCCAAACTCAGCAAGCCCAACTGTGCCATCACATCGGGCACACATCCCGGAACCAATCCAAGATCTTCCCCGCAAACCAGCATATTGGTCACTTTCTTGAGTGCCGGTAGTTTTTCCAGCGCTTCTTTTTTCCAGTATTCATCCTGCCGCCGGAAGAAATAATCCACATACAATGCCTGCAACTGTTGCTGCAAACCATGATCCAGGGACCGATAGGAACTCGTGAGTGCCATATTGAACCGGAAATGAAATTGCTGCCCCTGGCTACCGGGTTCTTCAAACAAGATTACATTACTGATCAGGTCATAGAGTCCCTGTTGTATTTTCCTGTGCAGTTCATCCCGTTCCAGGGTCGCAAAATGAGCTTCTACCTGCTTTTGTGTACGGTAATCCGGTTTCAGTGTATAAAAGCCGGGCCCAGCCGGTTGCAGGAACAGGCTTTTGACGAGTTCGTTGTCATAACCGAATATTTCCCACAATACATTCTCGGTGATATAAGGTTGTGTATACCTGGCATAATCAAACCAAATATTGCGGCTGTGAAATTCCTGGATTTGTACAGGGATGGCCGGTACAAAATACCCCATGATCCCTTCTACTGCGTGCATGGGGATGCTCCAGATGCGGAAAAAGCCCAGGATATGATCAATCCGAAAAGCATCTGCATAATGACTCATTTGTGCGAAACGCTTTTTCCACCAGGCATACCCGTCTTCCCGCATGCGCCGCCAGTTATAAGTTGGGAAGCCCCAGTTCTGACCGGTGACTGCAAAATCATCCGGAGGGGCTCCAGCCTGGCAATCCAGGTGATACAATTCAGGTTGCTGCCAGGCGTCTACTCCATTCCTGTAAACACCAATAGCAATATCCCCTTTGATGATGACTCCTTTTGAATGCGCATAGGCTGCCGCTTCCCGGAATTGCTGATCCAGATGAAACTGGAGATAGTAGTGCAAACTGATTTCTGCATAAGCCTCGGAAGTGTTCGCAGTAAGTGCCGCGATTTCCGATTCTGCATATTGGCGGAATGCAGGCCATTGGTGAAAGTCAACGGTCCCATACTGATCCCGCAGGTAGCAGAATGCAGCATAAGGTTGTAACCAATGCCTGTTCTGTTCAAAAAAATGCTGAAAAGCGGCTGTTGTTAAAACCTGTTGACCGCCAGCCTGAAAGCAGGTGCGTACAAATTGCCATTTCAAGGCATTGACGCGTTCATAGTCCAGGCTGGGCAGCGCATTCAGGCGTTTTCTTTCCTCTTTGAGCGCCTTCAGTTCTTTACGGCATAAATTGCCCGCCATTTTTTCCAGATTCAGGTACATGGGATGCAGCGCAAAAGCGGATATCGCTGCATAGGGATAGGAGTCCGTCCAGGTATGGGTAGCCGTGGTATCATTGACAGGCAATAACTGGATCATTCGGATACCAACCGATGCCGCCCAGTCTGTTAGTTGCAGGATATCCGTAAACTCCCCCACCCCAAAACTCTTCTCCGTACGCAGGCTGAAAACAGGTATTGCGATACCTGTACCACGCCAACCCTGATTGGGTAAAATGGCAAACCCATCATGCAGTAAATGCGCATGCCTGGCATCACCGCTATCATACAGGATCCGGTTATTACCGTCTTCATACCGAATAAATTTTTTTTCATCGGTATCATACACACCATACTTATAGGCGATCGGAAAGAGGGAATCTGTGAGATTCAGCGATACGGTATAATCATCTCTGTCTGCATCGCGGCTCATCAGCACGGGGTGGTCGGTTGACCAGTTACCCAGGGCATCGGCACTGCCCAGTACGCAAATCGTTTGACCCTTTGGGAGTAAAGGACTTTTAACGGATAAAGTATGGGTGATGTTTTTGGGCGAAACTAGGGAGACGGCGGTATGGTTTGACTTTAATAACACTTCCCGGAAGGGTTCGGTGTAAAAGCTATTTTCAAAATAGCCTGCATGGTTCCAGGTGTCGGTGACCTGTAAAGATTTTGCGGAAATGCTGGCGAAATTTAATTGCTTATCCCCGCCCCAATCATCTAGCTGGATTCCATCGGCATTCCGAAGGATATAGTGATAACTGAAAGTCTGGTCAATCAGGTCAGCCGGTTGCAGATCCAGGTTCAAAATCCAGTATGCATCATTGAGATATTCCATCGGTAATTCAGCGCCAGGCTGATGATTACCTAACAAAGGATGGCCCCCCAGGATAAACAACTGCTGGCCGTAAACTGTGCGAAAACGGATCCGGAAGCTGACCTGCTGCAAACCCTTCTGATTCCTGCCGGCCTTTTTCTTTTTAACAGTCAGCTTTTCGGGGTCCTTGCGTTCTTCAGGCTGATTCGGTTTGGGTTTTTCAGCCATTTTTTTCCGTTCTCTTTTTTTAGCGGCTCCAGCCGTTTTGTTAGATGCAGTTCTATGGGCACTTGCGGGAGATTCTGGAGAGGGCACGGTTGCATTTTTAGCAAGCAATGATTTCTCTGAAGCCAATTTGCAGCGATTTAAGGTATCTAATGTAATAAAACAATGTGTAAAACAAACACAATTCGGCAAAATGAGTAAAAAAACAGGTATATCAGGTATTGATGTTTAACCTCTTATCCGGATTTCACCAGGTCTGCCCCTTTTTCTCCGATCATGATTGCAGCAGCATTGGTATTACCCGAGGGGATGGTCGGCATGATAGATGCATCGATGACCCGGAGATTGGGAATTCCTTTGACCCGAAGGTCAGGACCTACCACTGCTGCTGCATCCTGCCCCATTTTACAGGTTCCCACCGGATGGTACAAGGTTTCTGCTGTTTGCCGGATATGGGCATCCAGGGCAGCGTCTGAAAGATCGCCAGGCATGGTGATATCACCGACCGCATAACTTTTCAAAGGATCGGATTGCATGATCTCGACCGCTTTTTTGAAAGCCTGCTTTAACAAAAACCAATCCTTTTCATCGGAAAGCAGGTTCGGTTGTATAACCGGGGGATCCGTTGGTTTGGAACTTCTTAATCCTACATATCCCCTGCTGGCCGGTCTGATTAAAACACTCATAATACTAAAACCATCCTGCAAAGGAAAGCTATCCGGTTTATAGATATCGGTAGAATAATCTGCTGCAATGCCGATAGGTGCAAAATGCAATTGCAGATCAGGACGTGTATTTCCCGGTTCCGAAGCAAAAAAAGCATTTGCTTCAATCGGGCCGTTTGTGAGGGGGCCGGAGCGGAATAAAAGATATTGCAGCAGGGATTTCCACTTGTTCCAGGGTTTCAAAACGGAATTAGCAGTCGGTAGAACCGACTGGGTACTAACGCCTGTCCACACATGGTCCTGCAGGTTTTTTCCAACGCCTGGCAAAGCGAGTTTGATATCCAATCCCTGTTTTTTCAGCTCCGCAGGATCACCGATACCGGAAAGCATGAGCAGATGGGGCGAGTGAATGGCGCCTGCGGAAAGGATGACTTCTTTCCGGCAGTTGATCCGTTCGGTATGTGCCTGGTTTGACATCACTTCTACCCCTGCCGCGCGACCGTCCTCAATCAGAATAGCGCTGACGCAGGCATGGGTACGTACAGTCAGGTTGGAGCGGTGCAGGACGGGTTTTAAAAAAGCAGTTGCCGCGCTATGGCGTTTGTTTTTCCGCATCGTAAACTGCAGCAAACTGGCGCCTATCTGTTCGGCTCCGTTGTAATCGCTATTGGGCGGGATACCGCAATTGGCGCAGGTTTCCACAAAAACCGGGGCAAGTAAACTCGGTTGTTTCGCCAAACTGATATGCAAGGGGCCGTTTTCACCATGAAATGGATCACCAAACTGGGCATGGGTTTCCGATTTTTTAAAATATGGCAATACAGCGGCATAATCCCAGCCTGCATTCCCCATTTCGGCCCATTCATCATAATCCCGGGGGTTCCCGCGCACATAAGCCATTGCATTGGTAGCGCTGCTGCCACCCAGAGTTTTGCCCCTGGGGATGTAGAGTTTACGGTTGAGCAGGGCAGCCTGTGGTTCTGTCCATAATGCCCAGTCGGCAGCAGAACCATGCAGTAGCGGATAGCCGCCCGGTATATGTATGGCCGGAAGATGATCTTTCCCGCCTGCTTCGAGCAACAAAACGGAACATTGCTTATCCTCACTCAACCGGTTAGCCAATACACAACCAGCAGAGCCAGCTCCGATAATAATATAGTCATAAGCCATCGCCCCAATATAGCCAAATAAACAGCCCTGGTGGAAAATAGCAGATGAATTTGATTTTAAATTCCGTAAATCGCTTCGGCTATTGCAGGCACAAACCTGTACTTTTGTTATACTAACAATTGTTCGCATGAATCTTGATAAAAACAGGAATGAAGACTGGATGCGGCTGGCAGTACGGGAGACGCAAAAGAAACTGGACATCATCCGGCAATGCGGGGGCAAAAAAGCAATCGAAAAACAACATGCCAGGGGCAGGCTTACTGCAAGGGAGCGAATCTCCTATCTCTGTGACAAGGATACGGTATTTACAGAAATCGGTGCATTGGCCGGGGACGGCATGTATGCAGCAGAAGGCGGATGTCCCGCGGGGGGAACAGTAGCAGGTCTGGGTTATATCAGTAATCGCTTATGTGTAATCATCGCCAATGATCAAACGGTAAAAGCGGGTGCCTGGTTTCCTATTACCGGGAAAAAAAACCTGCGCATGCAGGAAATCGCCATGGAAAATCAACTGCCTGTCATTTATCTTGTGGACAGTGCAGGGGTATATCTGCCCATGCAGGATGAAATTTTTCCGGACAAAGAGCATTTTGGCAGGATATTTTTCAACAATGCCCGGATGAGTGCCATGGGGATTCCCCAATTAGCAGCGGTCATGGGCGCCTGTGTGGCGGGTGGTGCTTATCTGCCGATTATGAGTGATGAAACCCTGATGGTGACAGGACAGGGCAGTATTTTTCTGGCCGGCCCCTACCTGGTGAAAGCAGCCATCGGTGAGGATACCGATACCGAAACCCTGGGAGGAGCTTTGACACATACCGCCATCAGTGGCATTGCAGATGAAAGATTTGATACCGAGCAGGATTGCCTGGAACATATTCGCAAACTGGTTGCCAAACTAGGGCCTGTTGGTCTGGCAGGATTTAACCGGATACCACCACTTCCGCCCAGAAAGAATCCGGAGGAGCTATACAGTATCCTGCCTGTACGCAACCAGCAGCCTTATGATATGCTGGAGATCATAGAAAGGCTGGTAGATGACAGCGAATTTGATCAGTATAAACCTGCGTATGGCAAGACCATCCTCTGCGGCTATGCCCGCATTGACGGTTGGGCGGTCGGGATTGTAGCAAACCAGCGGCTGATCTGCAAGAACAGCCGCGGAGAAATGCAGATTGGCGGAGTCATTTATAATGACAGTGCCGATAAAGCTGCCCGTTTTGTCATGATCTGTAACCAGAAAAAAATTCCTTTGGTATTCCTGCAAGATGTGACTGGCTTTATGGTGGGCAGTCGCAGCGAACACAGCGGGATCATCAAGGACGGCGCCAAGCTCGTTAATGCAGTGGCGAATACGGTTGTACCCAAATTAACTGTAATCATCGGCAACAGCTATGGAGCGGGCAATTATGCCATGTGCGGAAAAGCCTATGACCCGCGTTTCATTTTTGCCTGGCCCTCCGCTAAAATAGCCGTTATGGGCGGTGACCAGGCCGCGAAAACGCTGTTACAAATCCAGGCCGCCAAATGGAAACAGGAAAAAGGAGCAATGAGTAAAGAAGAGGAAGATGCCCTTTTACAATCCATACGGGAGAAATATGCGGAACAAACCACCCCTTATTATGCGGCAGCAAGACTTTGGGTTGACGCGGTCATTGACCCGGGAGAAACGCGGCAGATACTGGCAGAATGCCTGCATGCAGTAAATCACCAGCCATTCATCCCTCCGTTCAAAACCGGGGTTTTACAGGTTTGACCGGCGCTGTTTTGGTATCCACCAAAAGCAGGCAATAAGGCTGTATGCACCACAAAGCTCCCAGTTCGCTGCAAAAACAAAATCCCGGGCTTCTCCTGCTGCCGACATTCCCTGTCGACCATTGCCGATGGATGATGGTACTTGGTGGCAGGAAAACCAGTATGCACTTTATTGATTGACCATTAAAATAGTTCCCCAAACAGGGCTCAAAACCTGCATAAATCCAGGTGGATTTGATAATTTCGTTTTCATTTTTTTTCACACTTGATTCTTACGAACATGCCAGGCTATCCAATTTATATCGTTGATGCATTTACCCATCGTCTTTTTGGCGGTAATCCCGCAGCGGTATGCCCGCTGGAAAAATGGTTGCCTGATGATATCATGCAGAAACTGGCCAATGAAAATAACCTGTCGGAAACAGCTTTCTTTGTTCAGCGCCCCGATGGCAGCTTTGATCTGCGCTGGTTTACCCCGGAATTGGAAATTGATCTTGCCGGCCATCCTACCCTCGCAACAGCGCATATTATTTTCTCGGAGATGGGATATCAGGCAGAAACCATCCGCTTTCATACCCGGAGCGGGGAATTGCAGGTACGGCAGAATGAAGGCCTGCTACAAATGAACTTTCCTGCCCGGATGCCCGTTGCCTGCGAAGCGCCGGAAGCCCTGTTGAAAGGGTTTAACCTGCCCCCGGCAGAAATACTGCGTTCGCGGGATTATTTCCTGGTATACCATACCCAACAGGAAGTGGAACAGGCGGTTGCTGATTTCAACTGGCTGAACCAGGTTGAAACGCTTGGCATTATTATTACAGCGCCTGGCATTGAATCGGATTTTGTATCACGATTCTTTGTGCCTAATTCGGTGATCGGAGAAGACCCCGTTACCGGCTCCGCCCATGCAACCCTGATTCCGTATTGGGCCTCTCAACTGCAAAAAAACCAACTGAAAGCATTGCAAATCTCCCGGCGCAAAGGGGAGCTTTGGTGTGGCCTGGAAAATGACCGGGTTACCATTGCGGGAAATGCGGTCCTGTATATGAAGGGACAATATTATCTTCCGTCCTCGATTTAATGGGATACATGCAGGCATCACATCCTTTACTGATTTATACAGATGGGTCGTCCCGTGGCAATCCCGGACCTGGGGGCTACGGGATTGTCTTATTATGGGGTGATCAGCGGAAAGAACTATCCGCAGGTTACCGGCTTACTACCAATAACCGGATGGAACTGATGGCAGTGATCGTAGCATTGCAGTCGCTCAGGAAAAAAAATATCGCGGTACATATTTATACCGACAGCCAGTATATCGTAAACGCGGTTACCAAAAAATGGTTGGATAACTGGATCCGAACCGACTTCAAAGGGGGCAAGAAAAATGCTGATCTCTGGAAACAATATTATCAGCTCGCGAAAGATTTTCATATCCGGTTTTACTGGGTGAAAGGGCATGCTGATAACGCATTGAATAATCGCTGCGATGAACTGGCCACTGCTGCTGCGGACGGCGTTGACCTGCTGACCGATGCAGGATATGAATCCGGAATCAATCATTAAACATCAGATGAGATCTATCAGGTCCTTATGCAGTTGGAGCGGCGGTAAAGACAGTTGTTTTGCCCTCATTCAAGCCATAGCGGCCGGACATGAACCCGCTGTATTGCTCAATGTACTCAATGAAGCAGGACGTATATCGCGCAGTCATGGGATTCCTGACCACCTCCTGCAAGCACAGGCTGAATCTGCCGGTATCCCTATCCATATGGTCAGCAGCAGTTGGGAAGAGTATGAGAGAAATTTTACTGCGGCCCTCATAGAACTGAAATCAACCTATCATCTTACCCATGCAGTTTTTGGTGATATCGACCTGCAGGCACACCGGGACTGGGAAGAAAAAGTTTGCGCCCATGCGGGCCTGACTGCTGATCTCCCATTATGGCTGCAAAACAGAAGAGCTTTGGCAGAAACCATGCTGCGGAGCGGGATAGAGACTTTCATAGTAAGTTGCAACAATACCATGGGGGAAGGTTTTCTTGGCAAAAAACTTACCATCGCTTTATTAGACGAATTGGAAGCACTTGGCATCGACCCCTGCGGAGAAAACGGCGAATTTCACACTTTTGTTTATGACTGTCCCTTATTCCGACACTCGGTTCCGGTAAACATAACCGGCACGCACTTGCATTCGGATTACTGGTTCGCCAGCCTCGCATAACATCAAAGTCCGGACCGGTAATTAAAGTTTAACCTGCGCAGTGCGGCGATGAACGGTCAGATAATAGCTGCCAAAAAGTACGGCGGAAAATACGCTGGTTGCCGACAGGCTGTTAAGATAGAAAGGTAAGGCATCGTTATAGCATTGCAGGAGTCCCAAAAAAGTATGGGGACGGTTTAATCCATAACCCAGCCCGCTGGCCTGCCAAACCAGGAAGTTTGATACCAGGAAATAAGCGGTTGGCGCCGATACGGCAGCCAGGATGATCCGGCTTATTTTACTGCTGCGGATCAGGAAGCCAAAACATACGGTTCCCGCAAACAAAAGGTAATTTACCCACTGACCACCATAAAAACCAGCAATCGGTGTAAGTCCTTCTATATATAACCACTGATACAACAGATCAGAAAGAAACATAGAAACCAGGGGCAAAGCGAAAGCCCACTGCTTTTGTCTAACGAACAGGGCACCGCTGAACAATCCCATGGCAATCTGCGGGGCAAATCCCATCGGACGGGAAGGCATGATCCGGTACAAGGCACTTACGAGCACCATTAAAAAAAGGGAGATAATCAGTGATTGACGAGATTTCATTTCCGATAAGTTT
>CAZAOR010000109.1:0-2649 GCA_964486805.1 uncultured Sediminibacterium sp.
GCAGCAATTTCACCTCGGGCCCGTCAGGAATAATAACTCGCGGATGAGCAGGCTGTTAGGTGCGGACAGTGGGTTTGACTCGATCGGTGATTTTCCGCAGGCACAGCAGATGGCTGCTTTCTTTGATAATCTTGATCAGACGGACCAGTTATCTCGCACGATCATTTATAATATCAATCCGGCAGATAATGAGGTTTTTGCAACGATGTTGGGTAACTTTAACGACGGAAGCATCAGGGGAAAGATGCAGTTCGGTTCTGGTTGGTGGTTCCTGGATCAGAAGGATGGCATGGAAAAACAACTCAATGCACTTTCCAACATGGGACTGATCAGCACTTTTATCGGGATGATCACGGACAGCAGAAGTTTTTTGTCGTTTCCCCGGCATGAATATTTCAGGCGCACGCTGTGTAATCTCCTGGGAATGGAGATGGAACAGGGGATTTTGCCGAATGATATGGAGTGGATTGGTGATATGGTGCGCAGAATTTGCTATTACAATGCCAAAGAATATTTTCAGCTGTGAATAAGCTTTTATAGTAACAGATTTTTCAACTTCATAACGATTCAGCTATGTCAAATTCACGTCGTAAATTCCTGAAGCAATCCGCACAGGCTGCTGCAGGAACCTACCTGGCCACTGTTGGTTTCAGTGCCCAGAGTTATGCCAGAATAATCGGTGCCAATGACCGTGTGCGTGTAGGAACGGTAGGTTTTTCCGATCGTCACCGCAGTTCGCATATTCCTCCTTTTATGAAATTCTATAAAGAAATGAATTTCGATATTGTTGCCGTATCAGATATCTGGAAACTGCGACGGGAAGAAGGTCAGGCATTTCTAAAAAGTAAAATGGGACACGATATCCAGGCTTTCCGGAACAATGAGGAACTCTATGATTCCAAATCAGTAGATGCCGTATTTATCAGTACGGCTGATTTTCAGCATGCCAGGCATTTTATCCAGGCGGTTGAAGCTGGTTGCGATGTGTATTGTGAAAAACCCTTTGCCGAAACAATGGAAGACAATCGCGCTGCTTTGAAAGCGGCGAGAGCTTCCAAATCAGTAGTGCAGATCGGATCCCAAAGACGCAGCGGCCCCAACTACCAGGCAGCAGCGGATTTTATTCAGCAAGGTAAGTTTGGCCCTATCAAAATGGTGGAACTGACCTGGAATGTCAACCAGCCCGGTCGCTGGAGAAGGCCTGCCCTGGTTGCCAAGTGTAAGGAAGAAGACCTGGACTGGAAGCGTTTCCTGATCAATCGACCTTATGAAGATTTTGATCCACGTAAATACCTGGAGTATCGTCTTTTCTGGCCCTACTCCTCCGGTTTGCCCGGGCAGTGGATGAGTCACCAGATCGATACTGTGCATTGGTTCTCCGGGCTCGATCACCCCAGAAGTGTGGTGGCAAACGGGGGTATCTATCAATGGAAAGATGGCAGGAGGAACTGGGACACGATCACCGCCGTATTTGATTATGGTCCGCTGCATGACCCATCCACGGGCTTCCAGGTTGTGTTCATGTCGCGCCAGGATAACGGGGATGAAAACCCAAGTGAGATTTATTATTCCAACGGGGGTGAGCTGAACCTGATCACTAATAAAGTATCACCGAAGGGAGGCCTGACCGCACGTTTTGCCAAAGAAATGGGGATGCAGCCCAACCTGCTGCCGGAAGTTAACCTCACGGATCTGGCAGTAAAAGTAGAAGCGGGTGCCAATACCGGGGGAGATCTGCTGACGACCGCACACGTAAAAAACTGGATGGAATGCGTTCGCAGCCGGCAAAAAACCAATGCTCCGGTAGAAGCAGGTTATGCTCACTCCATCGCGAATATTATGACGACCGCCGCCAGTCATACCGGCGAAAAAGCCACTTTCGATGAAAAAACACAGGAAGTAATGGTAGGAGGTAAACCGTTCAAGTATTAATTCTTTTCATACAGGGAATGGAAGGGGGCATCCGAAAGGACTGTTTCCCTTCCTTATTTCAGGAACTGCAGTCACATGCCGGAGAAACAAAAAGCAATAGCGGCAGTTTTATTGGGAAATTTTTTCTTCGGAACAAGTGTTATTGCAGTAAAACATATCAGTCCATCCCTGATAGCGCCCATGGGGCTCACCTGTATACGGGTTCTTTCCGGTACGCTCTTGTTCTGGGCGGTATATTTGACAAAGCCGGAACGGATGCGGTTTACAGGCAGGGACTTCGGCCGGTTGGTCTTATGTGCACTCACAGGAATTGCGCTTAACCAGAGTTTTTCCGTAAGGGGTATGTCGCTGACAAGTCCCATTCATGCTTCCCTGTTGGTACTCACCACCCCGATTGTCATTACTTTTCTGGCTGCCTGGTTTTTGAAAGAATCATTGAACCTGCTCAAACTCCTGGGCCTGGCATTAGGAATAGGGGGTGGCGCACTCCTCGTGTTTTCAAGGGACTTATCGGCGGTGCCGGGACAGAACCAGACAATGGGAGATAGTTTTGTGATCATGGGCGCGGTGAGTTATGCATTTTATGTGGTAGGCATGCGACCACTGATCCGGCATCACCCTACCAAACATATCTTGCCCTGCGTCTTTTTGTTCGGCGCTTTCTTTACCTTGCCGTTGGGCTGGACTTCCCTCCGGCAGGTTGCCTGGCAGCGTTTT
>CAZAOR010000110.1:0-5334 GCA_964486805.1 uncultured Sediminibacterium sp.
GTATTTAACCTGGTAAGCCGGGTATAAGCGGTATCTACTCCCTTGAGTGTAACAATGGCCTGTCCGGCGCCATTCAGCAGGGCTTTTTCTTCTGCAACCAGGCTGATGGCGGCAATGCCCGGTGTTTGCCGGATGCGTTCCAACTGGGCTTCCGTAACCACAAAGGTTTTCCCGGTAGCAGGCACCATGCGCATATCTGAGTAAAAGTCTGCATACAACCCTTTGACCAATTGTTCGAATCCGTTGAACACACTGAGTACCGTAATGAGTGCAGCCGCACCTACCGCAATCGCCACAACGCTGATCCAGGCAATGATATTGACTGCCTGTGTAGATTTTTTCGATCGGAAATAGCGCCAGGCAAAAAGGAAGTTCATGTTGGTCTTGGGTCGTTGGTCTCTGGTCTTTAGCCTTTAGTAGATTTGTAAATTATTAAAATACTGCCAAAGACCAATTGCTGCAGACCAAAGACCGATCTAATTATTTTTCTTCTGTATGATCATCCTTGATCTGTTTGAAGATTTCTTCCATCCGGAATACATAATCCAGGGTATCAGCATGGTAAATATGCAGCACCGGTATCCGGCGTACCTGGTGTTTGATACGTTCCACCAATTCTTTCTTGATTTCCCAGGCCCTCCCTTCAATGGTTTTCATGGCAGCTTTTACATCTTTTACCTGGAAAAGGCTCAGGTAAATACGTGCTTCGAGCAGATCGGGTGTTACTTTCACCGAAGCAATGGATACCATTCCTCCTTCGATCATGGATAGTCCCAATCGCTGAAATATCTCATTCAGCGCTTCCTGCAGGGCGCCAGCCACTTGTCTTTGTCTTTTTCCTTCCTCCATATTACAAACCGGTATTTGCCTGCAAAATTACTTACTTTGCTGCGTTTAACAGTGAACCTGTCCCATGAAGCGATTTGAGCGTATATTATTCTACCTGCGAAGCCAGAAGCAGAATGTAGTGCTGTATGTGTTTTTCAACCTGTTTTCCGTCCTTTTTTCCCTGGTTTCCCTGGCCATGCTGGCGCCTTTCCTGCAAATGCTGTTCGGAAAGGAAAAAATGATTGATGCGCCGCCCGTGCTGCATTTTTCAGCCGCGGGTATGCAGGATTACCTCAAATACCAGATTGGCTCCCTGATCCGTACAAACGGGGAAGTATATGCTTTGGGGGCTATTTGCCTGATTATTATTGTATCCATTTTTTTCAAAAACCTGTTCAGTTATCTTTCCTACCGGGTACTGGCGCCGATGCGTAATTATGTCATGACCAAACTGCGTGCCGACCTGTTTACCAAGATCCTGGAACTGCCGATTGGTTATTTTACCGAACAACGCAAAGGCGATATCATCAGCCGGATGAGTAATGATGCCAATGAAGTTGAGTGGAGTGTGATGAGTACCCTGGAAGGTTTGATCCGCGATCCGTTGAATATCCTGATCATCCTGGTTACGCTGGTGTACCTGAGTCCCGCGCTTTCACTCTTTCTCCTGGTATTACTGCCCTTAACAGGTTTTATTATCGGCCGCGTCAGCCGCAGCCTGAAGAAACAATCTACTGCCTCGCAGGAGCAGCTGGGAACACTGATGTCGATCCTGGACGAAACGCTGGGAGGTCTGCGTGTCATCAAAGCCTTCAATGCCGAAGCTTTTTTGCGCAGCCGCTTCTTCCGGACCAATGATACCCTGAACCATATCAGAAACCGCATGAACTTTCGCCGGGATCTGGCTTCGCCCATGTCAGAGTTCCTGGGCGTACTGGTGCTCACTTGTATTCTTTGGTTTGGCGGAAAGCTGGTATTGGGCAACAGTGTGGGACTTTCGCCGGAAAATTTCATTACCTATATCGTCATATTTACCCAGATCATCAATCCCGCCAAGTCATTGTCCACGGCATTTTATAATGCCCAGCGCGGCAGTGCGGCCATTCAGCGGATTGAAGAGATTCTGAAGACCCCTTTAACCGTGACTGATCAGCCGGGAGCCATTGCCCTGGAATCCTTTCGGGAGCGCATTGAATTCAGGAATGTATCATTTGCTTATGATGATAAATTGGTTCTTAAAAATATCAACCTGGTCATTGGCAAAGGCAAAACTGTTGCACTGGTAGGATCTTCCGGCGCTGGTAAAAGTTCCTTAGCTGACCTGGTGCCTCGTTTTCATGATGTGACTTCCGGCGCCATCCTGATAGACGGTGTGGATATCCGGCAGTACACCCTTTCCTCGCTGCGCAGTTGGATGGGTATCGTTACCCAGGAACCCATCCTGTTCAATGATACCGTGGCTGCCAATATTGCCCTGGGTGTGCAGCAGGTATCGCAGGATGATATTGAACAGGCAGCCAGGGTAGCGAATGCCTATGGTTTTATCCAACAGAAAGAAGACGGCTTTGCTACCAATATCGGGGACCGGGGCAGCAAATTGAGCGGCGGTGAAAGACAGCGGCTCACCATTGCAAGGGCTGTGCTGAAGAATCCGCCCATCCTGATTTTGGATGAAGCCACCTCTTCCCTGGACACGGAAAGCGAGCGGCTGGTGCAGGATGCTATCAATCATATGATGCAGAACCGTACTTCCCTGGTGATCGCCCACCGATTATCCACCATCCGCCATGCGGATGAGATCATTGTTTTGCAGCAAGGCGAGATCGCAGAAAGAGGAACCCATGAAAGTTTGCTGGCCCTGAATGGTATTTATAAAAAACTGGTAGACATGCAGGAAGTGCGCTAGACCTGATGTCCATTACCTCCTGCAATCACAAAAAAAGACCGCAACTGCGGTCTTCTCGATATGGTTATTTATTGCGGATGTCGCGCGGCTTACTCGGTAGGCGCTTTCACCAGCCCTAACTTGGCTTCGAGGCTCAGGGTGGCATGCGGTACGGCACGCAGACGGGCTTTGTCGATCAGTTTACCTGTTACGCGGCATATGCCATAGGTTTTATTCTCAATCCGCATCATGGCTTTTTCCAGGTGATCGATATAGGTGATCTGGCGGCTGGCCATCTGGCTGAGTTGCTCTCTCTCCATGCTCATACTGCCGTCTTCCATGGTCATATAACGGGCATCGTCATTATCACCACCCATTTCATCTTTTCGGGTAATCAGGCCCTGCAGGTAAGCGAGTTCTTTCTTGGCAGCTTCCAGCTTTTTGCTGATCAGTTCGCGGAATTCATTCAGGTCCGCATCGCTGTAACGAACCAGGGGCTCACCGTTGTTGCGAACGGTATCTGTACGCTTTTCCAGTTGGGTATACCCGGGCTGATAAGGCACGCTGCTCTTGGTATTCAGTTTGGGAACTTTTACTTCTTTGATCGGCTCCAGTGGTTTTTTGGCCGGTTTGGGCACCCCTGTTACGGGTACTGGTTTGGGGGCAGGTTTGACAGCCGGTTGCTGTTGCTTTACCGGCGCAGGAGCCGGAACTGCTTTTACGGGTACTGCCGCTTTTTTAGCGGGGGAGGCGGGCGCAGGTTTAGCCGCCGGTTTTTTTGCCGGTGCGGGTGCCGCTTTTTTGGGCACAGGCTTTACTGCCGCCTTTTTAGCAGGTATCGCTTTTTTAGGCGCGGGCTTGGCAGCAGCTTTTTTGGCCGGTGCCGCTTTCTTAGGCGCAGGCTTGGCAGCAGCTTTTTTGGCCGGTGCCGCTTTCTTTGGCGCAGGCTTGGCAGCAGCTTTTTTGGCTGGTGCGGCCTTTTTAGGTGCGGGTTTCTTAGTAGGCATACAGAATTATCCTTTTTGTTTAACCACCACTTTCAACAAGGTATCATTGACTTCAATTTCAGTGCCATCCTGCATAACAGGCACCCAATCAATGGTATCTGCCAAAATTTCGCGGCAAATATAGTCGTTAAATCGAATTATGGAGGGTTTCAGGGGGGTAGCCTCATCCAAAATGGTCACGAATATACGGTCTGTGAGGGCAAAACCGCTTTCTTTCCGGATATTTTGTACCCGGTTCACGAACTCCCTGGCATCACCTTCCTGCTTCAGTTCATCCGTCAGGGTAATATCCAGTGCAACAGTGAGGCTGCCTTTGGACGCCACACTCCAGCCCGGGATATCCTCCGCCAGGATTTCAACATCGCTGAGTTCCAGTGTAACTGTATCATTATCAATATTTAGTACATATGAATGCTTCTTCTCTAACTCAGCGATCTCGTGCTGGTTGAATTGGCTGATTGCCTGACTGACTGCCTTCATTTTAGGGCCCAGTCGTGTACCCAGGGCTTTAAAATTGGCTTTTATCTTCTTCCGGATCACGCCTTCTGTTTCTGTGATATAACGCAATCCTTTTACATTGATCTCAGCCTTGATCAGGTCCTCTACCTTTTCCAGTTGCGATTTCATGCCAGGATCCAAAACCGGAATCATTAGTTCCCGGAGGGGCTGCCGTACCTTGATATTCACTTTTTTACGCAGAGATAATCCCAGAGAACAGGTATCCTGGGCCAGTTGCATTCTTTCTTCAAGGGCTGCATCAATAAAAGCGGGGTCGGTCACCGGAAAATCGGCATGATGCACGGAGTTCACCGGGAACTCGCGCGTGATGCTGTTCAGGTTCCGGAACAGGGCATCGCTGAAGAAAGGCGAGATTGGTGCCATTAACCGTACCAGGGTCATCAGACATTGATAGAGGGTTTGATAAGCACTCAATTTATCCTGGCCAAACTCTCCTTTCCAGAAGCGGCGGCGGCACAAACGCACATACCAGTTACTCAGGTGCTCATCCAGGAATGTTTCAATGGCGCGTCCGGCAAGGGTAGGTTCATAATCATCCATGGCGCGGGTTACCTGCTGGATCAGCGTATGCAGGGAAGAAAGTATCCAGCGGTCAATTTCAGGGCGTTCTGCCAAGGGCACCTGGGGTTCCTTGCCAGTAAACCCGTCTACATTGGCATACAATACAAAGAACTGATAGGTATTATAGAGGGTCCCGAAAAATTTTCGTTGTACTTCCTGGATACCGGCCAGGTCGAATTTGAGGTTATCCCAGGGGGAGGCATTGGTGATGAGGTACCAGCGGGTCGCATCCGCCCCGTATTTTTCAATCGTCTGGAAGGGATCGATCACAGTTCCCAGCCTTTTGCTCATTTTATTGCCATCCTTGTCCAATACCAGACCATTGCTCACCACGGTCTTATAGGCAACACTGTCGAACAACATTACTGCGAGGGCATGCAAGGTATAGAACCAGCCGCGGGTCTGGTCTACACCTTCTGCAATAAAATCCGCCGGGAAGGCAGCACCGGTATCCACCAAATCTTTGTGCTGGAACGGATAGTGCCATTGTGCATAAGGCATGGCGCCGCTGTCAAACCAGACGTCGATGAGGTC
>CAZAOR010000111.1:0-2925 GCA_964486805.1 uncultured Sediminibacterium sp.
ATCTTTTCCACCTCTGTCATGGTTTTGCTGGATACGATCTCATCCAACTTATCCCGCATAAAAGCCGCTTTGTATTCTACAATGGCGAGGAACAGATTTTCCTTGGTGCCGAAATAGTAATTCACCATGGCCAGGTTTACATCCGCACGCGCCGCTAATTCCCGGATCGAACTGCCTTCAAATCCTTTCTCGGCAAACAGTTCAATCGCGGCGCGGATGATCTGTTCTTTCTTATCTGTTTTGTCGGTCGTCATAATCAAAATGATCCTGCAAAGTTTAAACGAATGTTTGACTTAAACAAACGTTTAATTTAAACAAATTGTAAAATAATTGTCAGATTTTCGAGGTTGCCGGCTAATCGATTGATAATCAGCCTAAAATTTCCTGGCAATTTTTCCGGATGGTATCAGCGATCCGGTGCATGGGGAGATCATTTTCGTCTTTTCCGAAGGGGTCTTCAATTTCTTCAGCGATCAGTTCCAGACTGCCCAGCACATAAGCAATGAAGAGGGTGACAGGTATGGCATACCAGCCAAGCGATAGGGTAAAAACCGGCGGAATGGTCAGGAGATATAATGATAGGAACTTTTGAATGAAAGCACGGTAAGAATAAGGGATAGGTGTGTTTTTTATACGTTCGCAGGCACCGCAGATATCGAGGAAAGCTGTGATATCGTTATTCAGTTGTAATAACTGATACCCATCAAAATGATGGTCGCGGTAGAGCAACTGGACTTTTTGCTGCAGCAATTGTACGATCTGGTTCGGAATATGCTTGGCCGTATCAAACTGCGGTATTTCCGGGTGTGGCGCATCATCCAGTGCGAGTCGTGTCCGCTCCTGCTGCAGGTGCAGTCGCAACTCATCGGCAAACAAAGGGATTATTTTGTGGAAAAAAATACGGTTCTTACTGTCTTCCTTGGCCAGCAGGCTGTTCATTTTCACAGCCAGGTTGCGGCTGTTATTAACCAGTGCGCCCCAGTGCTTACGGCCCTCCCACCAGCGATCATAAGCAGTATTGGTCCTGAAAACAAGCAACAATGAAATAGCAAAGCCCAGCAGGCTATGCAGAACCGTTGCGTTTTTCAGGAATGGCTGATGGGCCTGGGGCAGATGGAAAAGAATAGCCCATACAACCAGTGTACTGTATCCGCCTATCAGCAGCAGAACAGGTAATAAACGCCGGAATGTATCCGACTTCGGTAAGCGGAGCAGGACTGCTGCCCAGTTTCGGGAGGATGGGAAAAGCATGCATTAAAACTAAGAAAACCATTTTGTGAAATCGGAATGGTACCAGCAAAAGATTAAATTTATCGGGGATCACCATGTCATCTCCTCGGGTTCCTGTCTGGACTTCCTGCAAATGAAACGAGGCAGAAAGCGGGTTCAACAGTAAGGCCAGCCGGAATCAATTGCTCACAATTATTTCATACAGGGTTCCCGTTGAATACCTCATCTTCGCAGTTATCTTCATGCTGTACACACCCGGTATATCGGCACAGGCTTTCGGGAAAGATTTTCTCTGGGGCCTTGCTATCTCTGCCGCCCAGAATGAAGGAGCCGCCCATGCCGATGGCCGAAGCCCCTCAATCTGGGATGTATTTGCCCGCCGTAACGGCAAGATCAAAGGCGGCCCGGTAAAACCGGGGGATGCCTGTGATTTCTACTACCGTTATAAAGATGACCTGATGCTCGTTAAAGCACTCGGCTTTCGGGTTTTCCGTTTTTCTATTTCGTGGAGCCGCATATTGCCGGAGGGGATCGGCCGGGTGAATAAGGAAGGAATTGCTTTTTACCACCGGCTGATCGATGAATGCCTCTCGCTGGATATCATCCCCATGATCACACTTTACCATTGGGACCTGCCGCAGGAATTACAGAAGCTGGGGGGATGGACCAGTCACCAGATGCTGAAATGGTTTTCCCGCTTTACAAGCGTTTGCGCTGAAGAATTCGGTGCTAAGGTCAAATACTGGATTGTATTGAATGAACCTATGGGCTTCACCTCCCTGGGGTATATGCTGGGAATGCATGCACCGGGGAAAACCGGTCTGGGCCAGTTTTTACCAGCTATTCACAACGCCGCACTCTGTCAGGCGGAAGGGGGGCGCATACTGCGTTCCCTCGTGCCACAGGCGCATATCGGTACCAGTTTTTCCTGCAGTGAGATCATGCCGTATACCCAGAAAGAGGAAGATATATTAGCGTCCAAACGAACCGATGCCCTGGTGAACCGTCTATTTATTGAACCGGCTTTGGGACGCGGTTACCCCCAGATGGAGGGGTTTGCTTTACTGGATAAACTGCATTTGCATAGCAAGGCCTGGAAATACACAGAGCGTATGCAATTCAATTTTGACTTTATCGGATTGCAGAATTATTTTCCGATTACTGTCAGGTATAATGCTCTGATCCCGCACCTGCATGCATCGGAAGTAAAGGCTAAAACACGCAAAGTGCCACAAACAGATATGGGATGGGAAATCAATGCAGAAAGTTTTTACCGGATCATTAAAAGATTCTGGCTGTACGGAGGTGTTAAAGAGATCATGATCACGGAAGGCGGCGCTGCGTTTAAGGATGAACTGGTTCATGGGGTGGTGAATGATGCAAAGAGAATTGATTATTTCAAACAGTACCTGTCGGCTTTACTGAAGGCAAAGAGAGAAGGAGTGCATGTAAGCGGCTACCTCGCATGGACCCTCCTGGATAATTTTGAATGGGCAGAAGGCTATCGTGCCCGTTTTGGCCTGGTTCACCTGGATCTGCCAACAGGTTTGCGCACGATCAAGAATTCGGGCTATTGGTTCCGTGATTTCTTAAGGGGCTATTAGGGTTAAGCTTTTCTTGCTATGTTTGGACAAATGCCTATTATGCCTCGTTTTTTTCTGATCCTTATTTTTTTGTCCGGCATCTTATTTTCTC
>CAZAOR010000112.1:0-3665 GCA_964486805.1 uncultured Sediminibacterium sp.
CGTTTAGGAAAATTGATTGGTCTCTGCCGGTACAAACAGGTTGTCGTCCCAAAGACTGGCAATCCGATACTGTATTTTAACCCCTTCTCCATAATGCGAATTGGTTTTGATCTGCAGGGAATAATTATGCGTACTACCCCGGAAACGGAGATTAAGTTTGTTCCAGAAGAAACCATAGTGCGCAGAAGTTTTCCGAATCCTGCTTTTGGAATTACCGAATGCGCTCAGGGCATAAGCATGCATGATCGCAAATTTTCCCGATCCGGGTTTTCCGGTCCGGGCCATTACTTCAAAGGCCGTACAGTTATTAAGTCCTTCCAGTACCGGATGCCATTTACCATCGGCATTTACCTGGCCTGTGGCAAAGCTCCCGATCCGGCCTTCCATGCCAACAAAGCCGGCTGCATCCAATCGGAGATTACTGTCACTGCGTTTCCCGATACCAAGGTTACCTGCCACGCCGAAGAAGAAACTTTTTTGATCGGGATCTTCATTGTCCCCGTCAATTGTCGGATTAAAACGCATGCTTGCTGCTCCCTGTTCATCTTTTTCGATAGCGAAAAACGGATCCAGGTCGTTAACGTTCTTCTTGAATGTGACGAGTTTTTTCGAATTGCCGGTGGTAGATATCACCAGGCCATTATCCGGCTCCTTCCGAAACCCGTCATCTTCCTTATTGATCATGGAGTCAATAAGGAATCCAAAATCATATTCGGTAGGTACCTGACCATTCCGGAAATGCTTTTTGAGGTCTTCCCGGCCCAGTAATTTATTATTGCCTCTTTCTTCCATAAAAAGGGTATTAGCTTAACTGAAATTGAAAATAAAACAATTGGTTTTCGTCATCATCACTGGCATTGCTATCTTTCAAAGCTGCATAGGTATTATGATCTGCCACAAGCAATTCTGATCCGATTACCATCCCTCCGATCCCTGTTGCAGCAGGTTCCACATACCTTGGCTTGTCCAGCACATGGATGCTGTGTTCAGAGGATGACACCAGGATTGCCAGTGGATGTGAAGGAACAAGGTATTCCACTTTTTCTGCTGCTGAGTCTATGACCCGATCATAGAAACTGCCATCAGACGTATCATATATCTGGTAAAAATGCAGTACTGAAAACCCCGTAACATAGCTGATATAAGGGCGTTTTTTGATGAAATTGAGAATTTCGGATAAATACAATTTCCCCTCTGTATTGATCTTGGTACCGGATTGATACAGCCAGGGGGCTATCCATTCTTTGATCTCCCGATTCAGCTTTTGCAGCAATATTCCGTTACTGTCCTGAACACTGGTTTGTGTAAATCCGGGACCGCTGTGGGTGGTTTGAAAAACCACGCTGCAAACAATTTTAACCCGTTCATAAACAGGATTGATTACTTCCACCCGGATAAAAGGCGATAACAATCCTTTCAGGTATTCCCTTATTGCCACCAGTTGCGAAAGATCAGCTTTGGGAAACTCCTCCACCTGCCCTGCTCTTTTTTGTGGATTACGGATAACGACTACCGCGAGGTCATATCCGGGCAACAGGTTGTTACCACCCGATTCAGTATCAAAACATTTGACTTTCAGGATATCAGGAAAAGCGTTCAGGACCAGTTGTGCAATATCCTGAGAAGTTACCGCCCTGTTTTTGTGTCGCAATAATTCACTGATGCGGGTATAATATTGTTTTTCCGATTCCTTCACGCGTCCATTGAAGGAAGTAAATGGTTGAAAAACGTTGAGTATCTGTGGAATCTTCCGCCGGAACTGGGTAAAAGATCCGGGTGCTAAAACAAGATCGGAACTTGTCAGGGATTCGGTTGCTGTTAATTGTCGGGTAGCAGATACTACCTGGGCAAAGACGGCCCTTGTTTTTGTACGGATATTGCCCCTGTTATCGCAGGAGGCCCGCAGCCAGGTGAGGTTTCCGGGTAAGATCGTATTGCCGGTACCATCCTGGGCCGGCATCCTTAATACAACCATACCGGAACGGATCAGGTTCCCGGTCTCATCTACCAATACATCGCCTTTGGCAAGCGACATCCATTCATCTTCGATGAGCACACTCCAGTTGATATCTTCCGGCACATATTCGTAATGGTCGAAATTGTTTTCTTCAAACTGGAAGAGCAGGGAAAGCAATTCTCCGGGAATCACATGGTCCAAAAAGATATAACAATTGCTCTGGTGGGAAAAAGATGGAATCAGTGTGAAAGAATCCATATCTTTTCCCGGATATACTTTTTTGTACCCGAAAGGATACACATGCCACATAAAAACACCATTGTCTTCAGCAGAATCCGCGGCGATATCCGAAAAAGATTCCGTATGCTCCAATACATAGTCAACAGTAATGGATTTGAGTACAGGAATATAGGGTGGATTAGGCAAAGCTTTTTTACGAACAAAGCGCCTGGCATTGTGCATCACAATTTCCGGAAAAAGACTATTGAATGTTTTGGCGCCAAATGCGTCTGCAGGTGAAATCAATTCAAGCCGGATTGCCCCGTTGGTAAAACCGGTTTCTGATACCAGGCTTTCCCCGTCCAGTTGCGGATAATTTTCAAATCGGGCTCTCATAAAGTCTACCCCATCGATTACAGTAATATGGGCTAATCCTGATTTGTCCATCGGATGACGGCTACCAGCGGAAAATAAACGGAATGCCTGTTGATTTCCGATCTCAGGATAATGTTTCCCATCATTCAGCGCACTCAGTGAAACCTGGAATGAATCGTTGGTTATTTTATTGGGGTATGCTTCATAATAGCTTTGAAATCCGCCGTTTAAACGCGGAAGGTCAAACCAATGAAACTGAATGGAAAAATCCTTGGTGTACTTATTAAAGATGTTCGTATTTTTTATATCCAGGTAGGAACCGATGGCTGGCTGGGGTCCGAATAGCTGGAATGGGTTGAGCATGCTCAATTCCCCGATATTATTCCGCAGTTTTAATTGCCGGCTTTCGGTTACGGATAACCGGATGGTGATTCGTTCCAAGTGGATATCCCGGAAAAATGTATACGGATTGTAAAAAGAACTGTTATTCACTTTGAAACGCAAAACCGGCAATACCACATCATAATTTTCTTCATGCATTTCCTTTTGATACAAGGCTGTCGGAGGATCTGAAGCGAGTAGCTCGAAATGAACATCCAGGCAGGTATCCTTGCTATCCGGATCATCGATATCGCAACTGATATTAAACTTCCGGATAGGTATCCAGTCTTCGGGTCCGGTTATATCGAGGTAGAATGCTTCTTTCAGCATGTTGTGCATGATAATTCTTTCATGCATACCGGATACTTCCCGGTAATCCATGGCATATTTTCTTAACTGACGGTAGCTGCTTTGCGACAGATATATGCGAACGTGGAAATTTCTTTTACCATCCTGCGCGTACAGTACAGGTGATGCCAGGACAAATCCAAGATCAGCTGGCTGCATAGACATCAGATCGCGCGAGATATCTTCCTGGTCTTCACCCAGTAAGGGCCAGGTTTTTACAGTCGGATCCCCTTGGATAAAATCCCCGGGTTGATATATCTTATTAACTGCTGAAAATACCTGCCGTTCATAAATATCTCCGACATCGTCCTTTTTGGAAGGTAATTTGATCGTTTCACTGATAAAAAGGGAGCGCAGGTCGCGGATCACGGCCTGGGTAATCACC
>CAZAOR010000113.1:0-3570 GCA_964486805.1 uncultured Sediminibacterium sp.
GGTAATTTACCCGCAGTAAACAAGATACACCTGCCATGGGTATAATATGTCCGGTAAAAATCTTCCAGTTCCTGCCGCTCTAATTGCATGTAGTCAAGATCGGAAGTATAACGGCCATATGGGTGTGAAAAGCCATACACATATTCATCAATCAGCCGGTTGGCTATAAAATCACATTTCTTCAGGTTTACCGCCAGTCGCTGTTGCTGATTCTGCCGGTATATCGACAATTCATTCTCCGGGAAGACGCTTTCTGTCAATATCTCAGCCACTACCGGTAATAATTCAGGCAGGTGTTTATTTAGGCAATGCAGGGTTAAGGTGGCTGTTTCACTATGGCAGCTTCTGTTCAGGTAAGCGCCGTAGTATTCAAAATGTTCATTGATGCTAAAAGCATTCTTATGACGTGTGCCGTTTTTCAGCAGGTAATTGGTGGTTGCCGCTACAATATTTTTTTGTTCGTACCAGTTACCGGCATAAAATACCCATTCAATCATGACTACTTCCTGGGCACCCCCATCTATGGCATATACCGGTATCCCGTTATCAAGTTGGTACTGATCACAGGCCTTCAATTGCAGTTGCATACCTGCTGCATCTGTTATCGCGGGGGGGGTATTTCTGTCTGGCATCTTTTGTCTCCGAACTGCTCACGGGATCAACCCGCATGATAAAATAAGGTATTACTGTTGGTTTCCCGGAATATTTCCCGGCAATGCTGCAGCACATCCTGGGGGGTGACTTCCCGGTAACGATCCAGTTCTGTGTTCATCCAGGCTGCATCTCCCAAAAGTTCATAAAGCGCGAGACTGCCTGCGCGACTCATCACACTCATATCTTCAAAAGCAATCATGCTCTCTGTTTTATTTTTCACTTTCTGCAATTCGGTTTCAGAAACGGCATCTTCCATCATGCGGCTGACTTCTGCCTGAACCGCTGAAGCCGCAGTATCCATGGTCACACCTTTTACAAGTTTGCCCTCAATTGCCAGCAGCCCTTTATCCAGGCTGCCGAAATGGTAACAATCGATCTGAGAAAACAATCGTTGCTCTTTTACCAGCGACTGGAATAAACGGGAAGAAGCGCCGCCGCCTAAAATTTCAGCGGCCAGGTCTATGACATAATAGCCCTTGTCAAGCCGTGCATCCATATGCCAGGTTTTGATGAAGGCATCCAAGGGAACGGCTGCCGTTACTTCCCGGATGCGTGCCTGGGTTTGTATGGGTTCCTGCGGGATTTGTCGCCGGTAGGGCTCTCCCATCGGAATATCGCCAAACCATTTTTCTGCGAGTCGTTTCACTTCTTCCGTCCGTACATGCCCGGCCACCGTCAGGATTGCATTAACCGGCCGGTAGTGCTTGAAAAAAAATGCTTTGACATCTTCAATCGCGGCTTTTTCCACATGCGACAATTCCTTACCGATCGTCATCCAGCGATAAGGATGTACCTGGTAGGCAAGCTCCCGCATTTTATGCCAGATATCTCCATATGGCTTATTGATATAATGTTCCTTGAACTCCTCACATACGACTTTCTTTTGTACCTCCAGGCTTTTCTTACCAAAGGCGAGGCTTAGCATCCGGTCGCTTTCCAGCCAGAATGCAGTTTCCAGATTTTCGGCCGGGAGCTGGCAATAATAATTAGTGAGGTCGTTAGTGGTGTAGGCATTGTTTTCACCGCCTGCCCGTTGCAGGGGTTCATCATAATCCGGAATATGGAGGCTGCCCCCGAACATCAGGTGTTCAAAGAGATGCGCAAAGCCGGTTTTCTCCGGATTTTCATCCCTTGCGCCAACATCGTACAACACATTTACAACAGCCATTGGGGTGGAATGGTCTTCATGAACCAGTACCCGGAGGCCGTTATCAAGCATAAAGCGGTCAAACTGTATCATAAAAGAACTGCAAAATAGGGCTTTCGGGGGTATTATGGCACAGAACTAATCTCCTCTGTGTCTTCGGATGTCCTTTACATCCAGCAGCAGAACTACCGGCTTCTGGTCACGGAAAATTACCACATGCACTTTCCCAATGCTGTTCTGAAAAAGGCTTTTATATGCCTGTATATTGCGCGACACATTGGCCTCTACTGAAAAGATTACGTCTCCAGGTTTGAATCCGGCCTTGTCGCCGGGCGAACCCGGCATAACGTCTACAACCTGAATTTCCCCGTCAACCAGGTAAATACCAAGCCCGGTATAGGAATAATCGAATTTCTCACTGAAATGACTATTGGGTTTGATATAAATGACCTGTTGGGGATAATTAAGGATCACATTGAAACGGCGCAGGATATCATTCCCGATCAGTCCTGACAAGATTGGATAATCCGTAACATTATAGGTATCATTAAAAATATGCACCGGCACTTTCTTGAACCGGTATGGTCCCAGCCGTATTTCTTTGGCAACGCCGATCTTCATCTGTCGTTTTCCTCCCATACCTTCTGCCTGCGTCAGAAAGAACTTCCGGTTCCGTTTGAATGGGAGACTGTCTTCCACAAAATCCTGTGACAGCAGGCAACTCAATCCGGCCCCCGTATCAAATATAAACCGGCTGAATATGGTTCTTTCATCACGCAGGATAGCCGTCTGCAGGGGAAGGGTAGAAAAACTGGGACGAAGCAGATATCCGCCTCTCGGATATTTGAAAGTGCCGGGTGTAAACACTTCAATACGCTGATTATCATAATCCAGGCGCACAATAAAACGCCGGAAAAAACTATAGCCGATAATCCCGTCTATCCGCACCCCATATACGCTGGTGAGCAGGGAATAATCATTGATATGAAAATCAAGATGCGGCACAGTCAGTCCCGGCAGCAGAAGGGTGCGATCCATCACAAAATCAACCGTTCTGATCCCCCCGATACCCCGGATGGTTTTTTCGGTTTTAACGACCGGTAAACTCAGGTAAGCACGGGTGCTTGAGTCAAGTGAGATACCCCCGCTGCCGGTATCCATGACAAAATTCAAGGTGTCGGGAACTTGGTCGAGTCGGGCATGTACAATCACAATGCCGCCGTTTAGTTGCATGAACGGGAACCTGGCGATAAGACGGGACTCAGGCTGAATAAATTCTTCCTGCGCTGCTGCCTTCATAGCAGTCAGAACAACGAGGGCAAGCCATCGCCATCTTTTCATATAACTGAAAATACGCTGTTTTAACCGTCGAGGGTTGTCTATTTGTACCAATCTGCCGCAAAACAAGACAAGCGGTTACAATCAAGGACAATGTGTATAAACAATTCGATGCAGGCATATTAATCCGGTTCACAGTACCTTTACAGCCAATTCATGAGTATGCAGTTGGCAGATTTATACCGGAAAGCCTTGGATTTTGAATGGCTAAGTATTGAAGAAGGCATGTTTTTATTTGAACAGGCGCCTCTCACAGAATTAATGCACGTAGCGGATGAACTCCGGAAACAGCAGGTTCCGGGGAATCTGGTGACCTGGCAGATCGACAGGAATGTAAATACCACCAATGTATGTATCGCTAATTGTAAATTCTGCAATTTTTACCGGGTTCCGGGGCATCCGGATGCGTATATCACCGACATGGACACCTA
>CAZAOR010000114.1:0-12731 GCA_964486805.1 uncultured Sediminibacterium sp.
CGCATTGTTCTTGACCAGGGTACTGGTATTGACGCCTGTATAGTCGATTGGTGCCAGGCCGTAGAGGTCTTTGCCTGATTTGATAAAATACTGTAACGAACCAGCGAGCCGGTTATGCCGGGTGCTGAAATCAACCTTAAGATTCAGTTGCCCTGATTTTTCCCAGCGAAGCTCCGGGTTGCCATACTTGTAAACTGAGGCCTTAGGGGTTAGGGTATACGGAGAGGTTGATTGATAGAGGATTATGGTCAGGGCAGACTGGTTAGGATCAATATTGCCGCTGTAACCGTAGCTCATACCGATCCTGAGATAGGGGAGCCAGGATAGTTGGTAGAATTTTTCCTTTGACAGATCCCAGGCAAAACCGGCCGACCAGAGTGGTGTCCATTTCTGGTTAGTATGCACACCGAAAATATTCGAAGCATCCCTGCGGGCGCTGGCAGAGAGGGTGTACCTGTCCTTGTAACTGTATATAAGATTGGTATATGCAGATACATAATGATTGGAAAGGCTGGACAGCAAGGCGTTATTGGGAATAAACGCGGAATAGTGTGTAACGAAATTCGGATAGGTGGAAGTATAGTCCACATTTACCGAAGTCAGGTTATTAGAGTTAAATCCATAAATACGATACGTATTGGAACTGCTATTGACTTCCCTTACTTCGGCACCGGCGAGCACGCTTAAACGATGCAATTGCCATCCGCGATCATATTGGACCTGCAACCGGTAGTTTTTAGCTTCCAGCAGGGCGTTGGTTTGGTCAAGGATGGACCCAACCGGCACTTTATATGTCTTCTGACCAATGGCGTAATTAAGTTGCGTAAATGTGTTGATGATATTGCGCGTAAAAAAACTTTCCTGGTCATAGAGGGTATGGTTATCTGTCCGCTGGTTTTCATAGCGGTACTGCCATTCGGCGACCAGTCCCTTGGCAATCGTATACTTTAAGCCCATATAAGCCTGGATATCGTAGCGATCGGAATAAGTTCGGGCATGGGTGTAATCGTTTAGTGGATAGTATTTCCAGTCCAGAAGATTACCTTGACCCGCCGTATCCAGGTAGGACTGCCGGTAAGTTTTATTGAGTGGAAGGGCCTGTCCGCTTGCATCAGCCAACTGGGCATAAGGGTACAGGGAAACACCGGAGCCGGATGTAATAGCGCCATAGCCGCTCTGCCCGCTGATAGTATTGTTCTGAATATAGGACAGACCGGTCGTGAGTTCTAGAGAATGACCGAATCGGACAGTGGTTTCTCCCCGCAGACTGATCCTTTGAAGGGAGGCATCCAGTTCCGAGTTGTTATGATCATAGCCTCCTGATATCACCCAGGCATTTTTATCGTTGCCTCCCCGCATCATCAGGGCGTATTGTTGCAGAACTGCAGGCTGATACACATACTTCTCAAAATCGTTGCGCACATCTATCTTTCTTAGCACATTGATCTGAGCGTCCGCATCTGCTGCGCTGATTTGCCCGTTCGCTTTCTTAAGCAGTAGTTCTAACACTGGCGACAGTGCCGGTTTATATACCGAACTGATTGCGCTGTTATAAAATCCCTTGCCATAGAGGAATTGCTCCACATCTATATAGTCGGAAGAACTCATTGGCCTGGCATAGCTTAAATTCGGTTTTTCCACTACTGTAACATTGGAAGAAAAATCAATGGTAACGGGTTGGTTATAATGTCCTTTCTTGGTTGTGATAACGATCACTCCATTACCCGCGCGGGTTCCCCAGATAGCTGCTGCAGCAGCGTCTTTCAGCAGCGTGATAGACTGTATATCGTTGGGATTGATATTACTGATATCGCCATCGTAAGGAAAATTATCTAAGACAACAAGTGGGTCTTTAGGTCCACCGATGGAGCTTAAGCCACGAATGCTGATGCCATTCGAATAGCTGTTAGCTCTTTTTTTGTCTACTGTAAGGCTGGCGGCGATACCGTCTAGCCGGTCTAAAACGGAAGTGCCTACTTGTTGGTTATAGAGTTTGCTGTTGACGATGGTGTAAGAGCCGGTTGCATATTGCTTGATAAGGGACTGGTAGCCTGTTTGGACAGTTACCTCTTCTAAATTATCTGCTTTGCCTGTCAGTTGAATGTGTAATGTATCTTTATCTTTCACCGACACCCGCAGGGTTTGTGTGGCGTAACCAATATAGTCGATGATCAATGTATCGGTTGGATAGTGACAAGACAAACGGAAAGAACCTTTTTCGTTGGAAAGGGCGGTTGTCTTGCTGTGTTTTAAACGTATTATGGCACCAGAAAGCTGGTTGCCACTGGCATCAGTAACGGTACCAATCAGAGGAAAGCCTAACTGCGCCTTTACCGAGTCATTGCTCAGTAATAAAAAGCTGATGGTTAAAAGGATCCAATATTTTCTCATGGTGTGTTTGTTTGGGTTGAATAAAAACTTGGGTTATCGGTCAGAACAAAAACATCCAGTTCCCTTTGGGTAGGTATTAAGGCAAGCCCGAAGGATGCTAATACTTTTTGTAAGAGAACCGGATCAGTGAGAGCTGCTGCTGTCAGGACAAGATCAAGCGGATAGTTTATGCTCGTTTCATCAAGAATAATCGCTTTGCCGGGAATCGGTTGTATGGCATCGTTCAGTATAGCAATAACAGCCTTCATGGAATGGGCGATCAGGTAGATACTGTCTGTCTGGCTGTCTCTGCGGAATACCATTCTGGTATATTTCGAAGGTGGAGGACCTTCATGCAGCGTCTTCAAAACATAGCAGGGTAGGTTTCTTTTCTGCCAGCTACCCTGTAGGGGAGAAGCTGTCTGTAAAGTCTGTCGCAGCATTCGGAATAAAAGTGAATCCGGGCTGGATGCCGGGAATACTCCTTCATAACAGAAAAGGTTGTTCTTTTTCCAGGTTTCCGGATCAGTTTTCTTGTCTAAATAAATAGCTGGGTTACTAGCCTCCAGTACTATCCTGTTAGCCTGAAAATGCCAGGAATAGTTAAACATTTTTAAGATTTCCCAGTTGATAAAATACAAGCGCCGGGTGTTGTTGGTCTTTTGAATACCCCGCCGCGTTTGAAGGCCCGCTACATAACGTGTGAATAAGTCCTGTTGCAGCAATAAAAGGGAATCACGTGGTTCTAACTGGTTGCGCAGCGGTCGGGTAGGGTTAAACCACAGCCGGTCTGTTTTCATAGGGAGTGTGAAGGGCCTTCCGGATAGAGCCTTGCGGATATGCTTAGCTGTTACTGCCTCTGCTTCCGTGATCGCTATAACCTTATGATCTTTAATCCATACTTCGTGGGGTATCAGATAATGGGGAAAATATTGTGGCAGAATGGTATCACTTGTCAGAAATGCCAGCCTGTTGTTGGTAAGCCTTGGGTTGGTAGCCAGGAAATGCGCAATAACCGCTCTTGGTTCTGCTGTGGTGACGATAATAAACAGGGAATCCCTAAATGCTTTCTGCAGTTGATCCAGCTGCGGCAGGGCACTGATACAAGACCCGCAGGTGGTAGAAAAAAAGTCCAGAATTAGTAGTTTTCCGGGTCTGTCTACCCAGCTATGCGCATTATATGTATCTTTCTCTAAGGTCTTTAGCAGGGCAGGCGGGATTGGATCCCCCACGGAAAGCGGGCGGAAAGATTGGGCGGTTAGCCTGTCCATGCAAAGCAGTGCCAGCAGGCAAAGAAATGACTTCATTGCAGTTGGTTGTTTTGGATGAATAAATAAATTCCTTGGATAAGGTTAAGGGGGGAGAAGCAACTATACCGGGTTCTTGGGTTTCTTGGCATACTGGGATTCCAGGAAGGCGAGCGCCGGTCCCGTTGGTAAAACCAGGTCAGCCGATAGTTCTTCAAAGGGTCTGTTCGGGATGAGGGGGGAGATGGTTGTAGTGTATTGACAAACAGCTACCGGTAAAAAAACCACACCCGCTCCCTGTTGCAGGGAGGCGTTTTTTCGCAGATGGGACGGTTTTAAATGCTGGTATCTGTTCATTGTTCAGTAAATCATCGCTTCATTGAATCTTTAATCGGGCAGTGTTGATAAGAGCTTATATCAACATTGCAGTTTTCGTTTTCCCGGTACCTCGGATCTGCTCAGGCTAAGCTGGAAAACTGTTTTCAAGGATCCTCTGCACCTGTCTACGCTCTTGTGATCACTTGCCGGATCCCATGAAAAAGCTATCGGCGTTCGCCTGGCAACCCAGGGTATTCAAATGTAAAATTTTTTCCTATACGGATATAGGAAATTGGAAATTTTTTTTTCGTTCTATCGGTGTGAGTAAACAAATCAAAAAGTCGGATATTGACTGGTTCATCGTGAACCGTGTCCGGGAGATCCGGCTTGAGAAAGGACTCACACAAACCGATCTGGCGGTACACCTGGGTTTATCTGTGGGTTTTATCGGACATATTGAAAGCCCGAATTTCATCGCGAAGTACAATACGGTACATCTGAATACATTAGCCAGGTTATTCAAATGCTCACCCCGGGATTTCCTGCCGGAAAAACCTCTCTGACTTGTTTAGTATTTTCAGACGGGTTCGCACCTGTATTTGCTTCAGTATTGGCATTCCGCTGCAGGCTTTCTGCTTTCTGCCACCTTCTATAAGCAAAAGGGAAGCCTGCTGGCATCCCCTTCACCGGCCTTCTTAGAACCTGCCTCCCCCCGGAGGCCATTCTTCGGCCTTCGGAATCACTGGTTCGCGTGTTCTTAGCATTTATTCAGTGATCCGGGTACAAATTTTCGATATATTCTTGTACCTGGAAAGCGTAGAACTACGCAAAATTTAACATAGTTCTACGTAATCTGAAACAGGATACTGCCTTTTGGGGTCCCCTGGTTCCTGCGGAATACCCTGTCAAGGAATCACGTATTTTCTGCGCCTTTGTTTTTCATTGGACGCCAGCCTGCTATTAATTAACCGGGGCAATGCATCATCCTTCCATAAAATACTTATTTTAGTTGCATGATGCGTCCAGTACGGATCCCCGATGATATCCGGAATTATTGGTCCTTATCCCCCCTTGCGCCCGCCTCCTGTGAACAGGTGAAGCATTGTTATGGACTATTAACCGGTGAAATACCGGAGGTTTCTGTTGTTATCCCGGCATACAATGAAGAAGAAAACATTGTGAAAACATTGTTATCCCTTTGTTCCAATCAAACTGCCCGCTGCATCGAGATCATCGTTGTGAATAATAATTCAAAAGACAGCACAGGTGCGCTTGTGACTGCCTGCGGGATTCCCTGTGTGCTAGAAACGGAGCAGGGTATCACAGTGGCGCGGAATCGCGGTTTGAAAGAAGCCAGGGGGAAATATATCCTGAATGCGGATGCAGATACGATTTATCCTGCCAACTGGATTGAGGCCATGGTGGCCCCGCTTGCCGGGGATCAGTCTGTAGCCCTGACTTATGGCCGTTTTTCATTTATACCGATTGGCCGAACCGGCCGGATGACCTATTATTTTTATGAGCATATCACGGATATCGTTCGGGGATTTCACCGGGCATTCCGGGAGGAAGCTGTTAATGTATACGGCTTTAATTCCGGCTTCCGGCAGGAACAGGGACGCAAAGTGGATGGATTTAATCATCCGCCCGGAACCAATGAAGATGGATGGCTGGCGCTTAAACTCCGCAATAATGGATTCGGGCGATTATGCTATGTACCGGCGGCACTGGTATGGACAACCGACCGGCGCATTCAGATCGATGGAGGACTCTGGAAGGGCACCTGGAAAAGAATAAAAAGATTTTTTAGGCGGTAAATGCCGCTGAACGTATTATATTGTGTACAGTAGCCTGACAGGTAATACAGTGAAATATGAGTGCTGAAGAACAGGAAAAAAATGCCCATATCCTTGTCATGGATGATGATTTGTCCATGCAAACCCTGCTGCGCAGGTTTCTCGGTAAATTTTATCAGGTAGATGTTTGCGGGGATGGACTCGAAGTAATGACCTTTCTTCAGGAAGGCCAGATACCGGATGTTATTCTTGCAGACCTGAATACGCCCCATCTTGGCGGACTGGAGCTGCTTGCGCAATTAAAAGCCAGTGATTTCTTTAACTCTATCCCCGTCATCATTCTTTCAGCGGATGATCGCTCCGACATGCGCATCAAATGCCTGGAAGGCGGTGCCGAGGATTTTGTAATGAAACCCTTTAATCCGAGAGAACTTGTGGCCCGGCTGAATGTAGTATTGCGCAGGGTTGGGAAATAAACTATTGCATGAAACAGGATCAGTCCATACCGCAAAGACCCCTGATCGCATTGGTGGGCCTGGACGAAAAAAATACAGCAATTCTCCGGGAATGTCAATTGGGCGATGTGGACTTGGTTTTTTTTGAGAACGGGATGAAACTGGTGGCAGAATGGACGCGGCATAAACTGCCCGTGGCGCTCGTCATAGCCCAGAGTGAAATCATTGCTCCGCTGGGTATTCCTCTATTGAAAACACTGCAAAAAAAACAATTGCCGCCGGTACAATACCTCTTACTGTGCAGCCACTGGACAAAAGACACCCGGGCACAGGCACTTAACGCAGGCATTACAGATGTCTTTGTATTCCCAGTCCGGAAAAAGCGACTGGAAACCAGGATCCGGTTCCTTGTTCAATACCACAACCGGCTGATTGCTGCTGCCCGGAAAGATTCCTTAAAAGCCTATAAAATACCGCTTGCCAAACGCCTGTTCGATATTTTCTTTGCAGGCCTCGCCTTATTGCTCTTATCTCCTTTTTTCCTGCTGATTTACCTCTTGATCCGCCTGGAATCAAAAGGCCCTGCCTTTTATTATTCACTGCGTGTGGGTACAGGTTATCGGATTTTCCGGTTTTATAAATTCAGATCAATGTATGTGAATGCAGATCAGCGTTTAAAGGATCTCAAGCACCTGAATCAATATGGGGCCCAGGCAAGTACGACGGAACCGGATGTAAAAACCGATGCATTTGAACTTTGCGAGGAATGCAGGCGCTCCGGAACCTGTCAGTTCACCCTGTATTCCGACAATGTTCGCTGGTGCGAGAAACAGTATACCGGTACCCGCAAATCGCGCGAGGGTTCTGCCTTCTTTAAGCTGAAAGATGATCCCCGTATTACAAAAGTCGGCAGATTTATCCGGAACAGCAGTATCGATGAATTACCGCAGTTATGGAATGTACTCATCGGTGACATGAGTATTGTAGGTAATCGCCCGCTTCCCTTATATGAAGCTGAAAAGCTGACGACTGACAAATATTCGCTCCGTTTTATGGCCCCGGCAGGGATTACCGGTTTGTGGCAGGTGGAGAAACGCGGTAAAGGAGAAATGAGCGAAGAAGAAAGGCTGATGCTGGACAATGCCTATGCCCGTGATCACAGTTTTGGAAAAGATATCCGGCTGATCCTCCGCACTATACCGGCACTTTTCCAGAAAGAAAGTGTTTGATAATACCTCCCGGATCATTTAGGAAGCACTGCTGCGTATCCAAGCCTCGCTGGCTTTATCATAGTGTTTAATCACCCGGGCTGGATTGCCTGCCGCAATAGCAAAAGGCGGCACATCCCTGGTAACCACGGAACCGGCAGCAATAATGGCATGTTTACCGATATGGACCCCGGCTGTAATGACAACATTGGCACCAATCCAGCAATCATCCTCAATGATAATCGGTGCTGTTCTGACCAACTGATCTACGATCGGCTTCGAAACATCTTCATAGATATGATTGAGTCCGCTGAGCACCACATGCTGGGCGAAAATATTGTGATGGCCGATGGTAACCGGACCAATGATGACATTACTCATGCCAATCAGAGTGTGGTCTCCGATGATCACATCACCCGAACCGTTATTGATCGTGCTGAAATCTTCAATAATGCTGCGTTTGCCCAGTTCAAACCGGTTAAACGGTACTACATCGGTCCTGGTTCGCCACCGGATAATGGAACCGGCGCCGCGTTTATGCACAAAAGGATTGATCAGCCATTTCACCCAGGTACGGGGCCTGGCTTCCTGCGTACGCACCAGCAGGCGGTGCACTTTTTTCTTTAGTGAGGGGTTCTGCTTGATCCGGCTTGCCAGGGACATGTGGTATTTTGCGGTTTAAATTAATTTTTTTTAACCTCTTGCGCAACAAAAAAGTTCATAATTCGTTCCTTCCATCAGGGAAGGCGCAAAGTACAGATTTGCTACCTTAGAAAACAATTTGTGCTGCCTCTGCGTTTTCTATCGCTGTGGCGGTATTACGGAACCGGTCGCTTCAGTTACAAACAGGATGTGTCCGGATTCAACCTGCCTGGCAGGAGGCAGAAACAGGTAAACGATGATACCAAATCTTATGAATAGGATACCGAAGGCGATTCTCTTGGGGGGGCTGTTTCTTTTTCTGGCCAGGGGGCAGGCCTATAGCCAGGAATCGGTTATGGACGAGGTATCATACACGTATCTCAATAAGCTGATCGATACGGCCAAAAAGTATTATCCCAAAATGCTGGCTTTTGACCACCGTATCAATATCTCCAACAGCAATATCAAAAAAGCAAAATTATCCTGGTTCGATGTGCTGAGTTTTTCCTATTTGTACAGTCCCAATAATACCAATACCCTGGTGAATCCTTCCCTGTTCAATGGCTACCAGCTTGGGCTATTTGTCAATATCGGCGGACTGATCACTAAACCGCAGAATATCAAACAGGCCCGGGAGCAGTTAGTCATCGATCAATTGGCCAAGCAGGAATATGCCTTGAATATCGAAGCGGATGTAAAAGCCCGTTATTTCCGTTATGTGAAGCAGCGAACTATGCTGAAAATGATGACCCAGGCTGCATTGGATGCGGAAAATGCCATGAAAGATATCCGATACCGGTATGAAAAATCTGAGGTATCTTTTGATGAATACAATAAAGCTTTGCTAACGATGGCCGACAGAAGGCAGTCTGTGATTGAAGCGCAGGGTGAAATGCTGATAGCCAAAAGCAGCCTGGAAGAACTGACAGTTAAAAAACTGGAGGAAATCAACTGATGGAAATAGGTAAATTTCTGAAACTTTTGCGCAGGAATGCGTTTATCCTGATCGCCATCCCGGGTGCTACGGTCATTATTACTTTTTTCCTGGTTCGTCAGTTGCCGAATGAATATGTATCCAAGGCCCGTATCGCTACGGGTATGGTAGAACAGTCTGAAAGAGTGCTGGATAACCTCTCTATCCTGGAGGATTCAAAGATCGACCAGGAATTCAGCAACATTATCCAGGTCATGCAACTGAAAAAGATCTTTGACCAGGTTTCTTATCAGTTGATCCTGCATGATCTGGAGTCAAAGGATTCCGCTTTCCGCAAGCCGAGTAAGCTTTTGGGTGAACTGAACAAGGATGCCATCCGGCATGCTATCGAAGTATATTCCGAGAAGTACCAGCGGGCCGAACCACTGGTATTATGGGATCCGGATCAGTCCGGTCTGCAGAAAGTAATGGCTTCCATGGGGTATGATGAGGAGTCGCTCAAGCGGAAAATCCTGATCTACCGGGTAAACAGCAGTGATTATATCGATGTAGAGTTCCATTCTGAAAACCCCCTCCTCTCTGCTTTTGTCGTGAATCACCTGACCGCGGAGTTTATTAAATATTACAGCTCCGCTACCAAGAACAACCAGATGCGTTCGGTTTCCTTTTTCGACAGCCTGCGTACTACCAAGCAGGGTATTTTGCAAAAGGAAATGGATAACCTCAAAAACTATAAAATCCGGAACCGGATCCTGAACCTCAATGAGCAGGCAAGGGTATTATATGGCCAGATAGCTGATATCGAGACCAGACTGGAGATGGCCAAAAAAGATGTGGATGGTTATACAGGGGTCATAAAAAACATAGACGGAAAGTTCAATCCTTCCGACAAACAGTTTGTACAAAGCACTACCCGCCAGGTTAACCAGGATATTGTGCATACTACTAACCAGTTAAAGGAGTTATCGGATGCCTATATCCGCAGCAACTTCGATCCTGTGTATAAGATGCGGATGGATTCTTTGAAAAACCAACTTACTGCACAGATCAGTGAATCCGCAGACCGGTATACCATGAGTCCGCTCACAACCAAACAGGACCTGGTAACACAGAAAATTACCGCGCAGGTAGGATTGGATATGGCACAGCACAGTATTGCTTCACTGACCCAGGAAGTGACCCGTTTATACAAGCTGGTTGGCACCCTGGTTCCCCATGAAGCCAATATCCAGGCTTATGAAGAAAAAATTGATGTGGCCAGTAAGGAATACCTGGACGCCCTGAATAAATATAACCAGGCAAGCCTTACTTCCAGCCTTGATGTAAAAATCCGACAGATTGAATTCGGTATGCCGGGTGCGCCCGTTCCCTCCAAAAAGATGCTGCTGGTTGTATTAAGCGGCGTAATCAGTTTTTCATTCTGTGTGGCGATCTTTTTTGTTCTTTTTTACATTGATGATAAGGTAAAAACACCTTTTGATCTTGCCAAGGAAACCGGGCATCCGGTTTTAGGCGGGCTTCCTTTCATGGGAAATGAGGAGATCGACCTGCGCAGGTTATGGAATGGGGGATATGATGTTACCAGGTCTGATGAATACAAGAAAATGATCCGCTCGATCCGATTCGAGATCAGTGAGCAAATGGGCAATATGCTGAGCCTGGTGATTACGAGCATAAGCCCGGGCGAAGGGAAAACGTTTGCCGCCCTGAATATTGCTTATGCCTATTCCCGGATTGGGCGCAAAGTATTGCTGATTGACGGGCATTTTGATAAGCCTGATCTGACCCAAACAGTCAACACCCCGGTAGTGCTGGAAGATTATCTTTCCGGCAAAACCAGTGTGTCGGAGCTGCGCGGCGACCGTCAACTGACGATCATGGGGAACAAAGGAGGCGATTTGTCCTTATTCGAAGTGGTTGATCAGTCCGTGGCCAGACAGAAGATCCAGCAACTTGCGGAAGCTTTCGATATCGTGCTGATTGACACAGCCTCTCTTACCGACCTGAGCAAGTCGAAAGAATGGGTAGCAGTGTCAGAAAAGGTGGTGGCAGTTTATGAAGCAGGTAACCGTGTTGCACCTGAGCAAAAAGAATCCTATATCAGGTACCTGGGTAATACCAATGGCAAATTCATTGGCTGGCTGCTGAATAAAACAGTTACGGGCAAAAAGAATAAAAAAACAGGTTAATCCGCGAAAACCGGCAGTATGTTGTCATTTATAAAAATATGCTGGTTAATCATACAGATACTGATAGGATACAACCTGGTATTGCCTGTCCTGCTTTTTCTTTTATATCGTATAAAACCTGTATTTCAGTGGCGGCCCGCTGTACTCGAACAGCCCGGTCCGGACTACGCGATCATTGTTACGGCTTACGAGCAAACGGATACCCTGCCTGCAGCGGTGCAGGCTATATTACAAATGCACTACCCGCATTACCTGGTTTATGTGGTAGCCGATAAATGTGATATCAGCCAGCTTCATTTCCCGGATGAGCGTATTATCCTGCTGCGTCCGGAAACCGTGCTGGCTTCCAATACCCGCTCACATTTTTATGCCATTCGCCATTTCAGGAGGCCGCATACACATCTTGTGATTATCGATAGTGATAATATTGTGGATCCGGCATTGCTGACCGAACTGAACAAAGGATTTGCATCCGGTTTTCAGGCAGTGCAGGGTGAACGGAAAGCCAAGAACCTGGATACTACTTATGCGTGCCTGGATGCCGCAAGAGATATTTATTATCACTTCTATGATGGCAGGGTTTTATTTGGGATCGGATCATCGGCCACCCTGGCCGGATCGGGCATGGCGTTTACGGTGTCATTGTACCGTGAAGCATTGGAAAATACCGAGGTGAGCGGTGCGGGTTTCGATAAAGTACTACAATATCAAATCGTATCAAAGGGCCATCGTATTGCCTTTCAGGGAGATGCCGTGGTATTTGATGAGAAAACCTCCAGGCCGGCACAGTTAGTGAATCAACGTGCCCGCTGGATCAATACCTGGTTCCGGTATTTCCGCTTTGGTTTTGGGCTTATTGGCAAAGGAGTCAGTAAACCGGATTGGAACCAGTTGATTTTCGGGTTGGTTTTACTGCGCCCGCCCTTGTTTCTTTTCCTGTTGGCTGCTGCCGGATGCATGTTTACCGACCTGTTGTTAGGTGATTTCACAGCAGCCTGGTACTGGATAGCGGGATGGTTGTTTTTTATCCTTGCATTTTTTATTTCCCTGGCCCAATCCGGTACCGATAAAAGGATCCTGCTTTCTTTGTGGAGAATACCCGCTTTTGTATTTTACCAGGTTCTTTCCCTGCGAAAAGTCCGGAAAGCGAATAAACACTCTGTGGCTACGCAACATTTTCATACCGATGGCATGCCAATAGATCACGCCAATAAAAAGGATCCAGCATGAAAAACCAGCTCCGATTCCTGTTTCAAAAAATACTGGGGTACCGGACCTATCTTTTCATTTTTGCCTTGTACAATATCCGGCGGATGAAATGGGGAGGAGGGCATGAAAAAGAGTTTATCTATTTCCTGGATATGCTGCCTGCAGGCCCAGGCATATTGCTGGATATTGGCGCTAATATCGGGGTAATGTCGGCTGCCATGGCAGGCAGGCGCCCGGATACCCGCGTCTATGCTTTTGAACCGATCCCGGATAACCAGGCGGCCATAGAAAGAGTCATCAAGTTCCTTGGGATCAAGAACATTGATTTATTCAAAACGGCATTGGGTGAAGAAAACGGAGAAA
>CAZAOR010000115.1:0-4371 GCA_964486805.1 uncultured Sediminibacterium sp.
CGGCAAGTTGATGAAATTCGAGCGAGACCTGCTCGACCAATGACGCATCTTCATTGGCGAGTCCGATCAACTCCTCGGCGTCATCGAGCCGGGACTTGAGCTTTTGATAATCGTCGCGTTCCTTTTTGAGGCGGGAAAGCTCTTGCATGGTCTTCTGGGCTTTTTTCGGATCGTCCCAGAAGGCTGTAGAGCCAGATTGGTCTTCGAGCGCAATGATCCTGCGCTCCTTCAGAGGCAGGTCAAAGAGAGTCGCCGAGCTCCGCGAGACGAGCTCGCAGATCGGCAATTTGGGTGGGAGTGATGTCGTCCATCATGTCGTAAATGCCTCTAAGCTTTAGTATTTTCGAATGAAAGAATATCGTATTGGCGCGTCACAACCGCGAGACTTCAAAGATAATTCAACGGAAATGGATCACGTTAACCTTCCCGGTCGCGGCAGTGTTACGCCATCGGAATGCCAACGACCCACGATCTTGCAACGCAGTTATCGCAGGAGCGGTATGCACTCAGTTCGTTGCTCGAATTTGCCCGCACGCTCACGCCCGATCTCGGGCCGCGCGGCATTATTCGGAGCGTGCTGCGCACGGTCATGGGCAAGTCCCTTATCAAAGATGCATTTGCCTATCTTGCAAATGACGATGGCACCTTCGATCTCGTAAGCCATTCGGGATTTGCCGCTCATCCACTCTCGCAACTTCTGGACGGTGCGTCCTTCGATGCGTTGATGACCGCGTCTGGCGATGTGACCGGTGTGCCAATTGTAGCAGCAGATGGGACCGGCTATCTTGGTGCCCTCGGATTTGGCAAGTCGATCAATCCCAATTTACGGGGCGAAAGTGAGGCGACTTATCTCGCATCGCTCGCCGCGTTCACGTCGATCGCGTTAACGAATGCGTGGCTGTTCGAACGGGAGAAAGAGCGTGAACGCCTCGAGTCGGAGTTGCGGCTCGCGAAAGATATCCAACAATCGCTGCTTCCCCAGGCGCTTCCAAATATAGCGGATGTCGAGTTCGCGGCAGTGTCCAAGCCATCCGAATGGGTAGGAGGGGATTACTATGATATCATTATTTTGGACGACCATACCGTCCTGCTCTGCATTGCGGATGTGGTTGGAAAGGGCATTGCCGCGGCGCTTACGATGTCCAATCTGCAGGCGGCGCTGCGGACGCTTGCCAGTCTCATCCGTCGCGGGCATCTCGATCTTATTGGCGCAGTGATGGAGCTGAACCGCCTCATGGCGGAAAGCACGGCCCCAGACCGCTTCATCACAGCCGCTATTGGCATTCTCGACGCGCGAACCCGGGAGTTCGAGTCCGTAGTATGCGGTCATCCGAACCCAGCCATTGCTACCCCTGAGGGTGAGATGTTCGAGATGGAGAGTACCGGTATTCCGCTTGGCATCATTCCAACATTCCCGTACGAGTCGCGCAATTATCGATTAGATAAGGGTTCGCTGCTTTTGTTCTATACGGATGGCCTCTCCGAAGCGAAATATGGCGAGGGGATGGTCGGTGTGAGTGGAATCGAGGAAGTGTTGCAGCATCCCGCGATGCGGGTCGGTGAATTGCAGATTGCCCTTCAACGCCTGGTAGATTCACCGCGGCTTACGGTCGAGGATGATATTACAGTGCTTGCGGTGCGGTTTGAACAGTAGCATTAGTTTAAACGGGCCCCCAACTGAAGTCTTAGTTGTTGAACAGTAAGGCCCGTTTCCGTACCTGCCCAAGAAGCACCATAATAGTAACCAAGTTGCAAGTCTAGAATGCCGCCTTGATTGAAGTGCTTCTCACAGCGGAGACCTCCGGAGATATTGGGCCAAAAGGGACCTGCGCCCGACGAAATGAACAGAGCAAAGGGCCACGCAGATGGATTGTAAGCTATGGGATACCACGATACCGATGCAGGTAGAGAGACCCAATCGTCAATTTTTATTATTTGATGAAAGTAGGCGCGAATGCCAACAGACCAAAGAAAATGATCCTTTAAATTCAACTGACTTTGATACATTAATTCACAGAATTCACTTGCATAATTTGTGGGAGCAGCAAAAATGGTGTCAAAGTGTTGTGAGGGGCTCAGCGTTTCTTTACCATCTCCGTAATGTGATGAAATGTGACCAATACGCACTCTCCATTCATCAGAAGGGGTTGTGCTTAGTAAGTAGTATGCTCCGAGGTAGAAGTCAATCGTCTCCAAAGGAAAATGGGCGTGAGGAAGAATGCTAAGTCTGCCCCAGCCAGAGAACTCAAAACCTAACGGATTATTATTTAAATATATCAAAGGACTTCCAAAGCCTGCTTGAAACCAGCCAGTCTTGTCAGCAAAATTTTTTATTGCAAGCAGTCGGTTCGATTCTAAAAAAAGGGCGGGATTTTGCCGCCAATAGTGGGTTAGAGATGTGTCACTCGGAATTGTAGGCTGAGCAGAACATACCTGTATTCCACAAATGCAAAGCAGCAACATCTTGAGAAGCTTCATATTATGCTAAAAAGACTAACGTAACCAATACCACTTTAGACGAGGGGTAACTTCTAGTGCAGGAAAAGGAAAGCGATAATGGGAAATTACTTCTGCTATTACGTTCCAAACGCTTCCGTGAAAGGGCAAGCCTTTGGGGTTAAAATCAAAAGCAACGTACCCAAGCGAAGACGCCTTTGCCCCTGCAGGTAGTGCATAGGCATGCTCAGAAATATTCTCGACTCCGTATCCCACAGCTAAATTGAGCCATAAGGGCAACACTTCTGGTACACTACAACTGAACCAAAAAAAGTGGCTTTCGTCATTTTGAAAGATATTTTCATCCTTAACGACGACATTTGAGGGCCATACAGAGACTTTAAAATCCCATCGGCGAACAAAGGGCGAATAATAACGGCCAATTTGGAATGAGGTACCAAACAAATCTGCTCCGAAATCGCCGGGAGAAAAACCATAGATCGAAGTGCCAACGTGAAATCCATCAATTACTTCCACCAGCGTTTGATCGAACATTGTTAACCCCGCGCTTAGCCACAGGGCAGTCACGGAATCTACATTCGCAAGAACAAATGCTTCACGGGTCAAGTCCATCGCAGCAGAAGCAAACCATGCATGACCAAACTTATCATCAAATAAAGCATATGGCGGATCGTGCGACCAATGGAATGGTGTGGTATGAGTTACTCGCCAATAGTCAGCAAGATTTTCATAAATTGCAACACCGGCAACGGAAGCGGGAATCACTGAAGCCACTGCAATACCGGCAATGGAAGGCTCTCGTAATGAATCACGCTCTTGTGCTAAAGCAACCCCAGTACATAGAAAACAAAGGTGCAACAGTTCAATGAGAAGAAATCGCATTCCTCTAATCAAAAATTACTACAGTCAGGGTTAGTCTGTTTTCCGCAGGTATTATCAGAGCGATCAGCTGACGCAGTACCCGTGCAAGAATTAGAAGTAAAAATAATATCGATGTAATAATGTCCCACTTCATCATTAGGACAAGCAGGATCCGGGTTTTTATCGATGAAAATATCTGCTTCAGAATATACTCCACAAGGAACTTCATACTTTAATATGCCTGTGCCGAATGATAAAGGCCCGTTTGTCACGGCACCTTGGGAATTCGGCATACTACTTTCTGTGACTTGGTCAGTAGAATTAAAGCCACAAATTGACATGTCGTATGACGAATAGCACGGAGGAGGCGTGCAATCGTCTGTGCTCGGATTCGTATCGTGTTGATATGGATCGCAGCTATTTAATAATAGCAGGAGCGTGCATTTCATTGCCAGTAATGATACGGCAAGCCCACGATTAGTATTGCGAATGGTACGACTAATGTTGATAATCGATAGGAAAAAGACATTCAATGTTTTCATATTTCCTCCGTGTTAACTTTTAATATAGCAATAAGAACGGGCCCGACACAATGCCATAAGCATGTACGAGCGTCCGGATATGCTAAGAGTTTTTTTGTTGTATCCCACTACCCACACCTGTATGACGCCTTGACTCGGAAGAGATGACAGTGCTGCTGCTGGTACACTACTTGAACCGGTGTTAGGAAATGTTATGGTAATCGGTGAAAGAGAAGAGGGGTAGTGAATGGAGGGATTGAAGTACGCAGTGGTTACCGCAGAATCATAATAAATAATCAAAGTAACCGAGTCAGTGCCAGGATCTCCGTATGTACAGATAAAGCCAGTACTTCTTGAAATCGTATCGATCTCTGGGCGGTGCGGGAATGTAACGTGAAAGGGATTGGGTGCCTTAACTGAATCGTCTATATACGGTATCGATCCTGTCAAAGTGCCCGTAATTTGCCAATGATGAGTGATGCCAAAGGTTTGTGCAGTTCCCGTGCCAGTAAGCCCAGTGCCTTGCGGTATT
>CAZAOR010000116.1:0-3954 GCA_964486805.1 uncultured Sediminibacterium sp.
CCGCAACACCGATCATCAGCAATATTCTAAGCCATTTTTTCATGGGAGCATGTTTGAATACGCTGCAAATTATTTAATGTAATCATTCAAAAAATACGAATTGGGGAAAATAGGGTTGCCTTAACCAGTGGAATGGGCTTATTTAATGTATTGCTGCACCGGTAAGCGGTTGGCAATACTTTTGGCCAATGTCATTTCGTCGGCATATTCCAGCTCGCCGCCAAATGCGATCCCCCGGGCGATACTGGTGATACGGCAGGGCAAGTGGGCGATTTTCTTCTGGATATAGTAAATTGTCGTATCCCCCTGGATATTGGGGGGCAGGGCAAAAACCAATTCTTCGGTTTCTTCTTGCCGGATCCTGTTCACCAGCGTTTCCAGGTGTAGCTGGTCAGGGCCGATCCCGTCCAAGGGGGAGATCACCCCCCCCAATACATGGTAGGTACCATTCATTTGCTGGGTGTTTTCAATGGCAATCACTTCCCGGATACTCTCCACAACACAAATCAGCCGCTGGTTCCGCATGGAATTAGCGCAAATCGAGCAGATATCGCCATCGCTGATATTGTGGCATCGCTGGCAGAACTTACTGTCTCGCCGCATTCTTGCAATGGTTTCACCAAACATTTGTACGGCCTCCACATCCTGTTTCAAGAGGTGCAGCACCAGCCTTAGGGCCGTTTTTTTACCAATACCGGGGAGTTTGGCAAATTGTGCGACCGCATTTTCCAGTAAAGAAGAGGGCAATTGCATCCGGCAAAGTTAGTGAGAAAGGCTACTGGAATACTAGAGGCCGAGATCAACTTCATTGTCCCAGTTTTCGCGTATTGCGACCTGTTTGGGGATCCGGATCACAATTTCGGGTTGCCGCCTGCCATGCAGGAACATGCCCGTGTCCCAAACACCATTCTGGTTGGTATCGTACAGGATTCTGTACTGATAGATGCCCGGTTCGTAGAGTTTTCGGTAAAACTGCGGTGTTTGAAGGGGGTCAGACGCAACCAGTTTATCCTCTTTAATAGTCTGTAAAACAGGGTGGCGACTGAAATCCAGCCCGGTAAACCGGATACGGATGCTGCCATAATCAGCATCACTCTTGGTTGCAAACCGGATGGTATCCGACTTGGAGAGCTGAATACCTCCGGTATCGGCAATCGCTGCCTTGTTCAGCAGCAAGGCAAAATGTTGGGAAGTTTTCCAGGGGTATTGTATCGTCAGGGTTTTTCCGATGCTGTCCAGCTGAAGGTGGTAGCCGGTCAGCGGATGATAAAAAGTATCTGCCAATATAAAGCCGGTGCTGTCCAGCCGGCCCAATGGGCGACTAAATTTTATCTCAAAATTTCCCAAAACATCCTGCCGGGTGCCATTACCGGCATTGGTGGCAAAAAGCAGGCGTTTGTCTTCCTTACCTCTGGGTGCGGGCCGGCGGGCAGCGGAACTGCTTTTTTCTTCTGTTTTCCGGTACTCTTCAAATGCATAGAGGGTATCTCCCGGGGTAGATTCACTTACCGTAACAGGCCCGTCGCGAAAGGCAAAAAGCTGGGTACTGTCTTCGTATCGTTTAAAATAGTTCTTGGGAATTACATAAACGGCATAGCGCCCGGCTGGGAGATGGCGAAAATGAAAAGCGCCCTTGCCATCAATCCGTGTGTAATAAAGAGGGCTCAGCTTTCGTACGGCCGTGTCAGAAAGATTCCGATATAGTGTTACCAGGAGGGTGCTGTCAGTTTTGCCGGTTTCCGCAAGCATCACGGTTCCGCTATAACTGAAATTATCCAGTTGGGAACCCGTCGAAAAACAATATTGCAGGTTACGGGCAATATTACCTTCATTCACATCTTTTACCCCATTGCCAAAATCAAAGGAATAGGTGGTGTTTGGCTGCAGGCTGTCTTTCAGTTTGATGGTCAGGTTGCGCAGCTTGTAATCTACCTGCGGGAATTGTTTGGGGTTGGGGGAAACTATCAGGTTCTGGTTGATATTTTCCAGGTTGATGTATTCGTCAAACGTAAGTACAATGTTCCGGGTTTTTACATTCAATGCGGAATCATGGGGATTGGATAAAACCAGTCTCGGCGGCAGGGAATCCCTGGGGCCGCCGGTGGGCGGTATAATATTGGCACAGGAGGAAAAACTTAACACACCCGCCAACCAGAGTAGTAACAGCAGCAGGATGGTGCCAGTTTGTTTCATGTGAGCAAATTTGTGATGGCAAATATAACCTACCTCTGGCTTTCCGGATGTTTATAAACTTTTGGAGAGCCCGGCATTTTTAACAAATTCGCACCATTGGCAGTCCGCCTCCCCGCAACCGGTATAGAAGTCTCTCGCCTGTATTTTCTGCCATACTGTTTTTATCTGTTCCGTCACAGTCGTGATATCCTGTGGCGTAATCACGATCTTCTCCTTCCGGTACTGCTGTTTTTTATCGGGTTCGATAAAATCGAATTCGGTACTTACCACCTTCCAGTTTTTTAACGGAAAATGATCTACCAGAATCTTGTAAAAAACGGCCTGGCGCCAATAATCTCCACCATTTGGCTGCTTTTCATCCGGGGGCTTGAGCTTGGTTTTAGCTTTTTCGGGATCGCCGGTTTTATAGTCTACCACATTGACCGACAGGCCATCAAACTCCAGTTTATCCAGCTTTCCTTTTAAAGGGATGCCCTGCACGACAACATTCCGGATATTCTTTTCAACCGCAACAATTTTATTCCATTGATCCACATACTGCTGGTAATAGGCGGTCAGAATGGTTTGCCCGTACTCCATCCGGCGTTTGAATTGTTCGGCTGTAAAATTTTCGCGATGTCTGTGCATATACCATTCAAACTGCCGGATAAAAAAGGTGATATCGGGGAATATATGATCCGCCTGCATTTTTTCAAACAGTTGTTGCAGGGCGAAATGCACAGCTGATCCGAATTCGGTAGCTTCTGATTTTCCGGAAGGTACCCGTACCAGGTTCTGGTAGTAAAATTGCAGCGGGCATTTCAGGTAATTGTTCAAAGCCGTTACATTCATCACAAATTTTTCCAGCAGAGGGGTAATGAATGCTTCTTCTGCACCGGCAATTTCAGGGGGGCGCTGGGTTTGCAACTGTATCAGTGAAAATTCGGCCAGGACCGGTGTATCCAGTTGTATCTTTTCAAAAGGAAGCGGATGTGCAGATCTTATTTCTTCCAGGAACAGGCTGGTTTCCCACTCTGCGCCATCTGCCCTGCTACGGCTATATGAAAGGTATAGCTGCTGTTTGGCGCGGGTTACTGCCACATAAAAAAGGCGGCGCAATTCCTCTTCTTCGTGATGAACCGGTAAGGTTTGAAACAGGGTATCCGGGAAACTGTATCCGCCCGCCGGTTTTCGCTTCTTTTCCCAGTTGCCCGCATTACAGCCCGCCAGGAAAACATAGGTATATTCCAGCCCCTTTGAACCATGTGAGGTGAGCAGGTTGATGCCTGTTTCTGTACCGAGAAACTGCACCAGGGGCAGGCGAATGCCTTCCAGCCGCATGAGGCGGAAAATGTTGACCAGTTTTTTCAAGTCCAGATCGGAATCTTTCCGGGCCTCGTCTTTGATGAAATCAAACAAGGCACTCACAATTTCCAATTGCCAGTGTTTATCCGGCTGCTGCAGGATCCATTCCAGGATACCTGCTTTTTGCAGGCAATTTTCCAGGAGGCCGGCCAGTGTACAGTTCGGGACGTCACCGATCAGGCTTTCCAGAGCGGTTGATGCTTTCTGCAATCCGTCCGAAGTAGGTTTATGAAAAAGATCTGAGGGATACGCTCCGGCTTTCTCTGCCACTAGTTCCCGCAGAGAGATGGGGCGCTCGCTGAAACGACGGTCTGCTGCTTCACGGCTCAATTTGGCGATTTCCAGTGGCGGGATACCGAACCAGTTGAAATGCAGGATTTCGAATAATAATTCATCTCCTCCAAAAGCAATATCGTG
>CAZAOR010000117.1:0-5578 GCA_964486805.1 uncultured Sediminibacterium sp.
CTGCTTTTGCAAGGAAAGAGCTGGAAGAAGCGCTGGAACTGACACAGGCCAATACAGGCTTAAACCTTGTGATGGCATTGAGTTACAGCAGCCGCTGGGAACTCGTGGAAGCCGTGAAAAAGATCGGCCGGGATGTTCAGGCTGGTAACATCAACCCTGATTCCATCTCGCAGGACACCCTGCAAAAATACCTGGCTACCAGCCAGTTTCCTGACCCGGAACTGATGATCCGTACCAGCGGAGAATACCGGATCAGTAATTTTCTCCTGTACCAATTGGCTTATGCAGAACTCTATTTTACCAGCACCCGCTGGCCCGATTTCCGGAAAGAACACCTTTATGAAGCCATCCTGGATTACCAGTCCCGTGAGCGCCGTTTTGGTAAAACAGGCCACCAGGTACAGGAAAATACACAACTTGCATGAACCACCACTTCTTATGCCCCTGATAAACAGGGGGGATTTAACAAAGACTTTTAATTATTCCCGTTAATTTGCCCCGCTTAAAAACCCGAAAAGGCACGCTGACCAAACTGACTGCAAAAAGTCGGCAGGCAACAAACAGAAACCGGATGCAGAAAGTGTATAATTTTTTATTGCTGGCTTTTTTTACAACGCTCCTGAGTGTACCGGCCCGGTCACAAGTAACTTCCCAGTCTGATACAACCATTACTTCTATCGACGCAGATCTGCTGAACCTTTTTACCCAAAAAACCCCCAAACGGTATAAAATTGCTGCGATAAAGGTCACCGGTAACCGAACTTTTGATGAAAACCTCCTGCTTTCTATTGCCAGTATCAGTGTAGGCGATGAAGTTGTGATTCCGGGAGGCGATAATTTTTCAAAAGCCATCACCAAACTCTGGGCACAGAACTATTTCAGCAATGTGGAGATTTTCGTCACCAAGCTGGAAGGGAAAAATATCGACATCGAAATTGCGGTTACAGAAAGGTCCCGCTTATCGAAATTCTATTTCCGGGGTGTCCGCAAAGGAGAGAGTGACGACCTCGCCGGGAAAACCGGACTGGTTCCCAACCGGGTGGTTACTGAAAACATGAAAATATCGGCAGTAGAAGCCATTAAAAAATATTTCGCCGACAAAGGTTACCAGGATTCCAAGGTAACGATCATCGAGAAAAAAGATACCACTTTCAGCAACTCGCTGACTATGGACTTCATCATTGACCGGGGCCCCAAAGTAAAGATCAACAATATCAATTTCGGCGGCAATACGGTTGATGCCGGTAAGCTGAAAAAGCAAATGAAGGGCACCCACGAAAAATCAAGGATGACCCTGCACCCCACTTTTGATAGCGGCTACCTCGTAAAACCACAACGCTACAGGTTTCAGCAATACCTGGCCGAAAAAGGATTCCTGACCTACAGCAAAACCAAAAAGGTACTCGACCCCTATTTACGGATCAAGCTATCATCTGCCAAGTTCGACCAGAAAAAATATGAGGAAGACAAAGACAATATCCTGGATTATTATAACAGCCTTGGATACCGGGATGCGGTTATTGATCGGGATACTGTCTACCATACACGCCGCGGCGATCTGAATATTGATATCGTACTGCGGGAAGGTCACAAGTATTACTTTGGTAATATCACCTGGCGTGGTAATACCAAATATTCTGATTCGGTACTTTCTAATATCCTGGGAATTCATAAAGGAGATACCTATAACCTCGATATCCTGAATAAGCGACTGGGTAAATCCGCTTCTCCGGATGGACAGGATATCAGCGGCCTTTACCAGGACGATGGCTACCTGTTCTTTCAGACAGATCCGGTGGAAACAGCCGTATACAACGATACGATCGATTACGAGATCAGGATAATCGAAGGTCCCCAGGCCACGATTAAAAATGTGCGCATCAGCGGAAATGACCGCACCAAAGAATATGTGATACGTCGCGAACTGCGCACCATTCCGGGTGAAAAGTTCAGCCGTACCGACCTGATACGCTCCCAGCGGGAGATTGCCCAGCTGAATTATTTTGACCAGGAAAAGATCAAGATCGATCCTGTGCCCAATCCCGATGACGGTACCGTAGACATCAACTATGGCGTTGTGGAAAAATCAAGCGATCAGCTGGAACTGAGTGCCGGATGGGGCGGCTATATCGGCCTTACCGGAACATTGGGGGTATCCTTCAATAATTTCTCTATCCGCAATATCTTAAAAAAATCAGCCTGGGACCCCCTGCCAATGGGGGATGGACAAAAACTCAGCCTGCGGGTACAGAGTAATGGCAAAGCTTTCCGCTCCTATAACTTCTCATTCACGGAACCTTGGCTGGGGGGCAAAAAAAGGAATGCACTTACGGTGAGCCTGTATAATACCAAGTTCGGTCAAACCTATGATCCCTTCACGGGGCAATATGATCCCAGTGTGGCCAACTCCCGTTATATCTCTACGACGGGTGCTACTGTGAGTCTGGGCAAACAGTTACGCTGGCCGGATGACTATTTTTCCCTGTCACTGGGCTTGAACTATACCCGGTACAAACTGAGCAACTATGCCATTGACCCGACCAACCTGCCAGGATTTGAAAACGGGGTGGTGAACAATATCAATTTCCGGATCGCATTACAGCGGTCTTCAATTGATGTGCCCCTTTACCCGCGTTCCGGATCTACCTTCCTGCTGAGTCTGCAGGTAACTCCGCCCTATTCCCTGATCGACCCGAATATCAATAATGGCAGTAACCCCTACCAGTTCATTGAATATCATAAGTGGCGCTTTAACGGGGAATGGTATGTACCCCTGGGCAGGGCCCATGGTGAAGACCACAACAAACAATTCGTGCTGAAAGTGGCCGCTAAATATGGTTTCCTCGGACGATTCAACCCCAAATTGCGTATTTCACCGTTTGAACGCTTCCAGGTGGGAGATGCGGGCCTGAGCAACCAGTTTGCCCTAATTGGTTACGATATCATCGCACAACGCGGATACCCGGTATATGATAATTCGGATCCTACCGTGAACCCGGATAAACAAACGGCAAGTCAATACTTTACCATTTTCAATAAATATACCATGGAGCTCAGGTATCCGCTGAGCCTCAATCCCAATAGCACCATCTACGGCCTGGCTTTTTATGAAGCGGCCAATGGCTGGTATACATTCAAGGATTATAATCCCTTCAAATTACGGCGATCTGTGGGCCTGGGTATGCGCTTCTTCCTGCCCATGTTCGGTTTGCTGGGCTTTGATTATGGCATAGGTTTGGATAGGTTAACACCCGGAACACCGTTCAAAGACGCTACAAGGTTTACCTTTATGCTGGGCTTTGAGCCGGAATAAAATCATCCATTAAACCGAAACTGTATGAAAAAAACAATTTTACTCGGGCTGGTATTCCTGGCGGGAGTGTTTAGCCTCCAGGCACAGCGTTATGCTGTTATTGATACAAAGTATATCCTGAGCAAAATACCCGAGTACCGGGATGCAGATACCAAATTGCAGCAAATAGGGGCACAGTGGCAGAAGGAAATTGATGATAAACAGGCTCAGTTGAATCAGATGTATAAAAACTATGATGCTGAGCAGTTTATGCTAACCGATGAACTGAAGAAGAAAAGAGAAGCCGAATTATTTGATAAGGAAAAAGAAGTCCGTGACCTGCAGAAACAGCGTTTCGGCTACGAAGGCGACCTTTTCAAGGAAAGACAAAAATTAGTAAAACCCATACAGGATAAGGTTTACAATGCCGTTCAAAAGATGGCAGTAGCCAAATCCTATGATTTTGTACTCGATAAAAGTGAAGGAATTACCATTATATTTGCCGACCCCAAGATTGATAAAAGCGAGGATGTACTGCGTGACCTGGGGATACGATAACAGATAAAACCAAACCAACCATAAAAAAAGAACAATGAAGCAAGTATTATTTGTGTGCGTGGCCATTGCGATGGGTGTTGCTTTTACCAATACCGCCCGGGCACAGCAGAAAATAGGCTATTTTGACGAACAGCTCGTTCTGTCGCTTTTTCCCGGTATCGGTAAAGTAGATACACTGATGAATTCTTTTCAGAATGATTCTCTCCGGGCTGAGTATATGTACCGGCTGAGCGATTACCAGCATCGAGATAGCGCTTACCGGAAAGATTCGGCTACCATGTCGCCCAAAGCCCGGGAATTGGCTGAACAGGATCTGTCCAAAGCAGTTTCTATCCTGCAGGGATGGAGCCAGTACAGCCAGCAGCAGTATGATGCCAAATTGCAGAGCTTGCTGCTTCCCTACCGGCAAAAAGTATATGAAGCCCTCAAGCAAGTAGTTGCTGAGCAGAAATATACCTATGTATTAAATGAGGCAGCGCTCGCAACCAATTATGTGCAACCACCCATCCTGGATAACCTGGCGATACGGGTAGCCATGAAACTGAAACTACCCTTGACCAAAGAGATCGAAGATGCCTGGAAAGCAGCTTCGGGTGCCGCTGGTGGTGGTTCTGCCCCCAAAAAATAAAAACCGTCAATTATAAGTGTACGATTTTAAACCCCGCACTGGTTGCGGGGTTCTTATTTTTGTACTATGCAGCCTATCGGTGTATTTGACAGTGGCTATGGCGGACTAACCGTTTTGCGTTCCCTGGCGCAGCAATTGCCGCAGTATGATTACCTGTATATGGGTGATAATGCCCGGGCACCTTATGGCCCGCGTTCATTTGATACCGTATATCATTATACCCTGGAAGCTGTTCAGTGGTTTTTTACTCAAGGCTGCGAACTGGTGATCCTGGCCTGTAATACCGCTTCCGCCAAGGCCCTGCGTACAATCCAGCAAAATGACCTGCCCCGGATAGATCCGAATAAGCGGGTGTTGGGTGTAATCAGGCCCAGTACCGAAATCATCGGCACCTACAGCCTCAGCGGAAAAGTGGGTATTTTAGGTACAAGCGGTACCGTGCAAAGCGAAAGCTATCCCATCGAAATCGCCAGATTCTATCCCGAATTGAAAGTGTATCAGGAAGCCTGCCCGATGTGGGTACCATTGATCGAGAACGGTGAATATGATAAACCCGGAGCCGACTATTTCGTTCACCAGCACCTGGAAAGACTGCTAGCCCATGACCCGGGGATCGATACCGTTTTATTGGCCTGTACCCACTACCCCCTGCTCACATCCAAAATCAGGCAATACCTGCCACTGGGAGTCAACCTGATCGAACAGGGACCGATCGTCGCCGACAGCCTGCAGGACTATTTTATCCGTCACCCGCTGATGCAGCAAAAATGCAGCACCGGGGGAAGCCGTGTTTTTTATACCACCGATGCTACCGAAGAATTTGACCGCCAGGCAGCATTTTTTTATGGAGAAACGCTCCAATCCAGACATTTAGACCTTACAGCCGGTTTTTATACAGGTAAAACAGAGGAAAAATTGTGAAAAACCCGCTGGATTAATCAGGATTGTCGTACCTTTGCCATCCTTTCACAAGCAGCAGTATGGTGACTGCGGCATTTGAAATGAAACTTTATTATCGGGTTAGTAAAATTTTTCATGCATGAAACGCACATTTCAACCACATAAGCGTCGCCGTAAATCAGTTCATGGTTTCCGTGAGC
>CAZAOR010000118.1:0-4391 GCA_964486805.1 uncultured Sediminibacterium sp.
AAAACCTACAACAAGCGTATTAAAGCAGCTATTATCGGCATGCTGACAGCTTGTGTGTTGATGGTTGTAGGCGCCCTGCTTGCTAACTCGCACAAGAAAAAGGGTTCGGATATCGTAGTGGCAGATGTGAAGCTTGAAAACGTGCAGGACGAGAAGAAGCCTGAACCGCCTCCTCCGCCTCCGCCACCCAAAATTGAACCGCCCAAGGTGGAGATCACCAAATTCACCCCTCCCAAAATCGTGAAGGATGAAGAGGTGAAACCCAAAGACGAGATCAAGGAAGTGGAAAAACTGGAGGATACCAAGATCGGTACCATCAACCAGGAAGGTGCCAAAGACGAAGGCCTGGTAGCGCCCCCGGTAGAAAAAAGCACCGGCGTGGTACAGGCTCCCAAAGTGGAGGACGATTACGATAAGGTATTCACCGTGGTACAGATTCCCGCAGAATTCCCCGGCGGATTGCCAGCCTGGCAAAAATACCTGGAACGTAACCTGAACCGCGACCTGCCTGTTGAAAATGGCGCCCCTCCCGGAAAATATACCGTTGTGGTATCTTTTATCGTGAGCAAGACCGGCGATATCAGCGATGTACAGGCTGAAAACGACCCCGGTTATGGCACCAAGGCCGAAGCCATCCGCGTTATCCAGAAAGGCCCCAAATGGAAAGCCGCCGTACAGAACGGCCGGAATGTGATCTACCGCCACAAACAGGCGATCACTTTCGTTGTTTCTGACAACTAATCAGCGAATGCCAGCGAAATAATTAAGAGGTTATCCGAAAGGATAGCCTCTTTTTTTTTGATACAATATCTCGGCAGCATGCAGCGATCGGCGGGGGTGGAATGAATAATGAATAAAGAAAAATAAAACTGAATGGCGAGATCTGCTTCGTAAACTGCCACTATGCATTATGGATTTCCAGGAGAATTGCATCTTATATCCATAGACCATTATTTCCCGCTGCATTTATACTATTGATGGATAGCTGATTTTGTGCATGGCTATTTCTGGTAGCCCATGAAACCTTTGCCGGTATTGAATTTCATGCCATCTGTATTTTTTATATCGTGTGAAGTCTTAGCGTGCTGATGTTTTCATCACACTATATTTTTTCTTTTTATTTTTTCATTGTTGATTCTTCTCATCTTTATGGATTTTTTCCGTTCGGCGCATCCTTATGAAAACGCTGATATGGAAACCCAACAAATCCTGACTGCCGATTATCTCGATATTCTTTTCGACAACCGCAATAAAAACTATGGTGCGTATGTATTGCGGTTATCTTATCGCAATCGCCTGGGGAAAGCATTGCTCGGCATGTTGCTCACCTGCCTTTTATTCCTCACAGGAATATTCGTTGCAGGTAAACGACACAAAACCAATAATGAAGTGATTTACCAGGATATTACCCTGCAAAATCTTACGGAAGAGAAGAAGCCCGACCCGGTACAGCCACCACCCATGAAAGAGAAACCACCACAGGTGGAGATCGCCAAAAACACACCGCCGCAGATTGTGCGGGATGAGTTGGTGAAACCTGATGACGAGATCAAGGAAGTGGATAAACTGGAAGATACCAAGATCGGCACCATCAATCAGGAAGGCATGAAAGATGAAGGCCTGGTGGCTCCTCCGGTTGAAAAAAGCACCGGGGTGGTAAAAGCGCCCAAAGTGGATGAGGATTATGATCACATCTTTGTGAATGTACAGATGCCGGCCTCTTTTCCCGGTGGCCCCGAAGCCTGGCGCAAGTTCCTGGAACAGAACCTGAACCGCGACCTGCCGACTGATAATGGCGCACCGCCTGCCAAGTACACGGTCATTGTCACTTTTATCGTCAGCAAAACAGGTGATGTGAGCGATGTGCAGGCAGAGAATGATCCCGGCTATGGCACCCGGGCTGAAGCTATCCGCGTGATTCAGAAAAGCCGGAAATGGGTACCAGCCGAACAGAACGGGCATAAAGTGATCTACCGCAACCGGCAGGCGATCACTTTCGTGGTGGCGGAACAATGAGAGGGATTGACTTTGGTCTTTGGTCTTTAGCCTTTGGGAAAAGCCAATGGTTTCTCCTTCAATTACCAAAGACTAAAGACCGCCATAGTCCCTAATTTTGCCGCATGTCCAGCTTACTGAACCATTGGGATGATACGATCGCGGCGCTCGCCACACCGCCGGGTATAGGCGCTATTGGCGTGATAAGGGTAAGCGGTCCGCAATCGTTTCAGGCCGTGCAGGCATTATTCCCTTCGAAGGATTTATCCGCACAGCCCAGTCATACCCTGTTGGTAGGCAATATGCGTAAAGAAGGGGAAGTATTGGATGAAGTGGTATTGGCATTGTTCCGCGGACCCAGATCTTACACGGGTGAAGATGTGATTGAGATCAGTTGTCATGGATCGCCTTTTGTGCAGGAAAAGATATTGCAGGCTTTATTAGCGGAAGGACTGCGCCTCGCCAAGCCGGGGGAATTCACACAGCGGGCTTTCCTGAATGGTAAGTTAGACCTGGCACAGGCGGAAGCCGTGGCCGACCTGATTGCGAGTAATACGGAAGCGAGCCGTCGCGCCGCCCTGCATAATTTACGCGGCGGTTTTTCAGCTGACCTGCAGCGGCTGCGGGAGGAACTGATCCGTTTTTCGGCCCTGATAGAACTGGAGCTGGATTTCTCGCAGGAAGATGTGGCATTCGCCGACCGCGATGCGCTGCGTTCCCTGATACAGCAGTTAGCGCAAACCACCCAACAGTTATTACAGTCCTTTCGCCTGGGAAATGCGATCCGCCACGGGGTGCAGGTAGCCATTATCGGCAAGCCCAATGCGGGTAAGAGTACCCTGCTGAATGCCCTGTTGAATGAGAACAGGGCGATCGTGAGCGAGATGGCCGGCACCACCCGCGATACCATTGAAGAAGTGCTGAATATCGGCGGTATCCTGTTCCGGCTGATCGATACGGCGGGCATTCGCGAACACACGCAGGACCAGGTGGAACAGATCGGTGTGGCCCGCAGCCTGGAGAAAATGCGGGCGGCGGATATCGTGATCTACCTGTTCGACATTCTCAACCTGGCACCTGCCGAACTGCAGGCCATACAAAAGGATATGGATGCGCAGCAGATCCGGTATCTGTTGGTGGGCAATAAAGCGGAGGCAGACAGTCAGGCTATACAAGAACAATTTGCAGCCATCCCCGGCATCCTGTTCATCTCCGCCAAAGAAGGCTGGCAATTGGAGCAACTCAAAGACGCATTATTAGCGCAGGTGCGGCAGGGAGAGGTAAACCCCGAATCCAGCATCGTAACCAATGCCCGGCACTTTGAGGCATTGGAACGATTGTATCAATCCCTTGCGGAAGTAGCGGCGGGACTGGACAGCGGCCTCACCGGCGATCTGCTGGCGCTGGATATCCGGCAGTGCCTGCACTGGTTGGGCAGTATCACGGGCCAGATCACCCATGAAGACCAGCTGGATTATATTTTCTCCAAGTTTTGTATCGGGAAATGAGGAGCGAAGCGACGAATCCCGCCAAGGGCGGGATAATCCTGTAATTCCGTTTCAGGGGAGACTATTTTTCAAAGAAGACGTCATTCCGACGAAGGAGGAATCTCCTGACTATACCGACCTCTTAATATACAGGCAGCCAATGTCTTAGGGACTATTCTGTTACTACTTTTTATTTCGAAGTATTTTGAAAGAAAGGGGGATCACGCCGGGGCGTGATGGGTAACAATGATACAGTATGATACATAAAGTGCTACAAATGATACGTTTGTTACAAATACTATGATTGTTATGGATGATTTGTTTGCGTAAGACGCTGAAAATGGATTGGTCGATGCAATGATAGATATTTTTATTTCGTATATTTAAAAGCTAGGTGCTAGATTAATTTTATACATACAAACTATTATACCATGACAGATAATTTTGAAAACCTTCACGATATAGATCACTTAGAAGAATTCACAAGAAGTTATGATGTACGATATGTAGCAGAAATCAGGCATCTTGGACTTGAGACTTATCGAATTTTAAAAGACAAGGATAAATGGATTTTAGATAATAAAATTGAAGCTCAATTTAAGAAATGGGATGAGCAGTGGTCAAAAATTATTTATAAAAATGAGATACTCGCAAAAAAGGAAGCTAATAAGAATCTTGCTGATGAAAGGACAAACGATGCTCAAGAGAAATTAAGACAGATTGAAAATATTTTATTACACACTCTGGATATAGATGATGCAATCGATTGGGATACTTTAAAAGATAATAAAAAATTTAATCTTCCCAATCCCAAAAAAACGCTTGAGAAAGAATTGAGTCAAGTATTATCTCCGGAAAGCCCATCTTACAAAGCTTTGCCAAGTGAACCAAATAAAGACCAATTTCAGG
>CAZAOR010000119.1:0-3708 GCA_964486805.1 uncultured Sediminibacterium sp.
GGTGCGATTTCCAGTTTCTTAATGCCCTTACTCAACAGTTGCTCATACTCATAATTTTCAAGTTTGCCGCGGCTGATCTTTTCCATTTTGATCTCACTTTCGGCACTGAGAATTCTTTGCACCAGTTGCGATGCACTCATTTCCAGGGAAAAAAAGCCCACCGGTATGGGTTTGGTAGGATGCAAGGCTGCATTGCGTGCAAGGTTCAGGGCAAAAGCGGTTTTACCCACGGAAGGACGTGCTGCCAGGATGATGAGATCAGTAGCCTGCCAGCCGTAAGTAACACGGTCCAGTGAACCAAAACCGCTGGGCACCCCGGAAATATCTTCCGTTTTGGTGCGCAGTTCATCAATGCGGTTCATGGTTTTGGCCAGTACATTACCAATATCTTCAAAATTCTTTTTGAGGTAGTTGTTGGTGATGTTGAACATCTTGGTTTCACTGTCATCCAATAAGTCGAAAACATCCGTACTGTCTTCATACGCATCGCCAATGATCTCCCCGCTGATGCGGATCAGTTCGCGCTGGATAAACTTTTGCAAAACGATCCGCGCATGCGCTTCAATATTGGCAGTAGATACAACGGCATTGGTGAGCTTGGTTACATAATAGGGCCCCCCAACCAGGTCCAGTTGTTCCCTGGTCTTCAGTTCTTCCACAACCGTCAGGATGTCGATCGGCATGCTTTTTTGCTGAAGCCCCTGCATAGACCGGAAGATATGCTGATGGGCTTCCACATAAAAACATTCCGGTTTCAGGATCTCGGTAACTGTATCAAAAGCACTTTTTTCCAGCATGATGGCACCCAAAACGGCTTCTTCCAGCTCTCTTGCCTGTGGGGGTACTTTTCCATATACCATGCTGCTCAGGTCGGTAACAGGCTTCCTTCTTTTTCTGTCTTTATTCAGGCTGGTCAGATCCATCTCATTTCAGTTCTATGGGTTAATAAACTCGGCTTCCGGCAGGCAGGGCATTCTTATTACGGAATTGTTACCAGGCGGGAGAGGGGAGCGAATATATGCCTAAGAAACTGGCATCGGAAAATTTAAAAAGAGAAATTTTCATCCACACCTGATTCCCGGCTTATGCACCTGAATTTCAGCCCTGTTCACACAATTTACTAAGCTTATCCACGAAATACAAAAGTTTTCCGACCCCCCTCACAGGTTATCCACGGACTCCTGTGCAGAAAGAAATTTCCCTGGGACAGGGGTGGAAACCGTCAAAAAAACGTAACTGTAAAACAACTGTTCGGGTAGTTCGGGGCATTTGTTTGCCGGGTAAATGGCTGGTGGAAGCGGCTTTCAGCACTTATCTGCAGGCTCATTTTTTTATCACCTATTTTTGGGGCCGAAAGAAAGGCGTATATGACCATCAGCTATAATTGGATATCTGCATATCTACCGATAAAAATTGAGCCGGAGCGACTGTCCCTGATCCTTACCTCCATCGGACTGGAAGTAGAAAGTCTGCAGGTATTTGAAAGGATTCCCGGCAGCCTGCAAGGCCTGGTGATCGGAGAAGTATTGAGTTGTGAGCAGCATCCCAATGCAGATAAACTCAAACTGACCAAAGTAAATACCGGCACCGGCGAATCCCTGCAGATCGTTTGTGGCGCAGCCAATGTGGCCATGGGGCAGAAAGTGGTGGTAGCGCTGGTTGGCACAACTATTTATCCCATATCGGGTGATCCGGTCACTTTAAAAGCAGCTAAGATACGCGGCATCGAAAGCCAGGGGATGATTTGTGCAGAAGATGAGATAGGCCTGGGACCCAGTCATGCAGGGATTTTGGTCCTGCCCGGTGATACGCCGGTAGGGATGCCGGCGGCGGATTATTTCAACCCTTACCATGACTGGGTCTATGAAATAGGATTGACGCCCAATCGCATGGACGCTATGAGTCATTTTGGCGTAGCCAGAGATGTTTGCGCCTATATCACCCATCACCAGGAACCGGTAAAACCGCTGAGTCCTTTGCAGGAAACTGTCACTGCGGCGAATAAGTCCTTACAGATTCCGGTTACCATCAAAAATATCCAAGCCTGCCGCAGGTACTGCGGCCTCACCATTTCCGGCGTCCGTGTTGCGGAATCCCCGCAATGGTTGCAGGACCGCCTGGCGGCGGTCGGCATCCGCGCGATCAATAATATCGTTGACATTACCAATTTCGTCCTGCATGAAACAGGACAGCCATTGCATGCATTTGATGCAGATGCTATCAAGGGAAGAGAGGTGATTATTCAGAACCTGCCGGCAGGAACCGCATTTGTGACCCTGGATGGTAAAGAACGAAAACTGTCTGCGGATGACCTGATGATCTGCAACGACAGGGAACCCATGTGTATGGCAGGGGTATTTGGGGGTTTACACAGCGGGGTGCAGGATACCACAGTCAATATTTTCCTGGAAAGCGCATGGTTTGACCCTGTCAGTGTACGGAAAACCTCGGTACGGCATGATCTCCGGACAGAGGCCGCCACCCGCTTTGAAAAAGGAGTGGATATTGCCCAAACCCTTCCCGCACTGCACCGGGCGGCAGGCCTGATCTGCGAAATAGCGGGCGGTGTGGTTTCAAGCGATACGGTAGACGTGTACCCGGCCCCCGAACCCAGGACCGAAGTGGCGCTCCGCTACCATTACTTGAAGAAACTAAGCGGTAAGAACTATCATATTGACGCGGTCAAACGAATCCTCACCAGCCTGGGTTTTGAAATCCTGCGTGAGAACCTGGATGAGATCCGCCTGGCTGTACCTTACAGTAAACCTGATATCCGTCTCCCGGCCGATATCGTAGAAGAGATTCTGCGGATTGACGGATTAGACAATGTGGCCATCCCAACAACTATAACGATCAGCCCTGCTACAGATAATTCCCGCCTGAAAGAATCTTTGCGAAATAAACTGGCAGATTACCTGACGGGCCTGGGCTTCACGGAAATCCTGACCAACTCCATCACCAATAGTGCTTATTTTTCAACGGAAGTGCTGACACATACGGTGAGGATGATCAATAATCTCAGTGAGGAACTGAATGTACTGCGCCCTTCGATGCTGGAAACGGGGCTGGAAGCGATTGCGTATAACCTCAACCGTAAAAACCAGCACCTGTGTTTCTTTGAATTCGGCAAAACCTACCATACGCCGGGTCCCGGCATATACCGGGAAGCAGAACACCTTTGTTTATATGTAACCGGTGATGCAGTGGAAGCCGGCTGGCGAAACAAAAGAATCGAACAGGACCTTTTCCGGTTGAAAGGTATTGCTGCAGCTTTACTGGAAACTGCCGGGTTAACTGCACCGTTATTGGTACCCGACTCCAACGGACAGCCGGTGCTGGAACTGGTATGGCATAAGCAATCCCTGGGTGTTTTGAAAGCTGTGGAACCCAGCTCACTGAAAAAGTTTGATATCCGTCAGCCCGTATATATGCTGGATATTTCTTTTGAAGCAGTCCTGAAAGCAGCTGAAACCCTGACAATCCGGTACCGGGAAGTCAATCGTTTTCCCGTAGTACAGCGCGACCTGGCCCTAGTGGTTGACCGCTCCCTGGCCTACCATGCGATTGAAAAAACGGTGGCAGCCCAGAAGATCAACCGGCTGAAGGAAATGCGCCTCTTCGATGTGTTTGAAAGCGAAAAACTGGGAACTGGTAAAAAATCAATGGCAATCAGTCTGTTCTTTGCAGATGATGAAAAGACATTAACGG
>CAZAOR010000120.1:0-2583 GCA_964486805.1 uncultured Sediminibacterium sp.
TGGGCGGCTGATTGAAGTGAAAAGCTTTCGACATTTTTATGAAAAAAAATGCTTGGCAATTTTTCGGGAAAGGCCGTTCGTTAGAACAAACAAACCAATGAAATAAAACTTAACCTAAACAGATTTGCGTAGCTTTGGCTACGGTCTTTGCAGAAAACCGCGAATTTTCAAATTGGAGACCAAGCCCAAGTGCGCGCCACCCGGCGCGGCTTGGAACATTCTCCAAAAGGCGCTTCGCGGTGCCTCTGCAAAGGGTGCGACAAGTTCGCGCCTTTTCCGTTTCTGAAACTCCGCAAGAAAGGGAATCATGAAAAAGATCATCAGCCTTGCCGGAAGTTTAATCCTTATCACCTCTGCCACGCCTGTTTTCGCGATTGAAGGGTTGCAAATTGCGGTGGTGTCGTCCAACGCCGTGCTGACGTGGCCGAGTTTGACCGACGGCAGCGAAACATTTTTGATTCAATACCGTTCCAATCTTCTTTCGTCGGCATGGACGACGCTGGCGGATTTTCTGCCTGAATCCGGCTCCAACACCACGAGTTTTGTGGACGCCTCCAATCTGGTGCAATTTCCGGTTTGGTCTGGCGGAACGAATTCAGGCGGTTCGGGCAATCCCATGCCGCCGGGCATGGGAGATACGAATTCACTTTCCGGCGGCAATACGAATCTGTGGCCGGTTTCCACCGGCTTTTACCGCGTCGTGCGCGACGGCGTGCATCTTTGGGGTTTGACCAACGGCATGGTGGTGAGTAATGAACTGGTGACACCCATTGAATTTGCCGTGGACAATATCACTGACCAGATTGTCGGCGTGACGTTTTACGACGAAAACAATTCGCCGCTGATCGGCGCGTCGGCTTCCGGCAGCGGAAACTCCTGGACGCTGGTTTGGAACACGACAATGTCGTTCAACGGGGATTACGATATTTATGCGGAACTGGATTTTGCGTCGAACAATCCGGTGGTGAGCAATCCGGTGAGTGTGACGGTCAATAATGTGATTTCGTTTCCGAATTATTTCTCGCGGGTGTATGGCAACCAGATGTGGATTTACGCGCAGACGATTCCCGACGCGGCGTATGAGTTGGACTTGTATGATGAGAACACGAATTATCTGGGTTAATTTTCCGGTTACGCGGATGACAGCGGTTTGATTTCGTTTATTTGGGATTTGACGGACGGCGAGGGCAATACGTTTGACGACACGAATTTCACGGGAGTGTTCACGGTGGACACATCTTCATCTGAACTGCGCTCAAAAGCACTGGTGAAACATTTGAGCGGGAAGCCGTCATTTCAGACGGCAGGTTTGAACAAGAAATCACTCGTCCGAAATGGCGTTCGCCCACAAGATTCCAGTTCCTCGGCCAGCGCCAGCCAATTGTGGGTCAAGGAACCTAACTGGACGCCCAATAATAATTGGGTCGTCACTTATGGACAGTTGACCAATGACTCTACCTACAATCAAGCAGCTATTGATATGATTGTTGGTGGTGTTGGGTCGCCTAGTGATTTTGGTGGCGTGCTAGGCACGCTTGATTCATTTGGCTTAAATGGAAATCTGTCTCCCGGAAACAACGCCGAACAGGGCGCTGTGTTCACCTTGCAGGACGAAAATTCCCGCACCAACTTGTTGGGTTATCTGGCTAACTGGCGTTTTGAGAATTTTTATTTCTTTGGTCACGGCAATGAATCCACCATTGGCTCCTATAACGGTTTCACATTGACAAAAGACCAGATTGCATTCGCATTGGGTAACGTGCCTTTAAGCTACCAAATGGAACACGCGGCGGATCATCCGTATCGGTTTGTTTGGATTGATGCTTGTGATACCGGCGCGGGAAGTTTTTGCGAAGCGTTTGGGATTCCGGCCTTGACGGTCAGCACTAATTTCTTCGCGGCAGCAGGAGTGGAATCCAGAGCGTTTCTTTGATTTAAGAAACCAACGGGATTTAGTTCCTATAATGATACTGACGTGCCCACCAGTTGGCCGAATCGCTCCAAAATGATAAGTCAATTTATCCAAGCTTGGATGGGTGGCAGCTATAATTTACAAACGATTGTTGCCAATGCTCAAGCCGGCAATTTAAGCCCCTATGAAATGAGTTCGTCAGCGGTCATTTATGGGGCGTATGATTTGCAATATGGGACTCGCACAAGATCACAATGAATAAAAGGTTTATGTTGTTGTTTATTTGTTGCATCCTTGCACAATTAGGTTGCAGCAAAACGAAACAACTTACGCCGTCGCAAAACGCCGAGATGCTGGCGATGGTCAGGAGCGTTAATCACAACGCCGGTTTAGCCTACCGCGCGGCAGTGATTCAACGGATGTTGGCAGAAGCGAACCAGGTCGCTGACCAGCTTAATCTGCCCACCAAACGTCCTATTCAGATGACGGATATTCGAGATAGTTTTATCGGTTTTCCATGGGACGACGTGCTTCACGGCGCCAATTGGTATCCCAACACCATTTATGGAAGGCACCTTTTTGATTCCAACATTCCTCGCGAAGCGAGATTGCGCGCTCTCAAATTTGGACTTGATGGCCGCATAGACACTACAGATTTTGAATTTGGATTT
>CAZAOR010000121.1:0-3039 GCA_964486805.1 uncultured Sediminibacterium sp.
TGTATTGCATTCCATCACCATTGAGAAGCCGCAATGCAAGATCCAAAGTATCCCGGGCTTACGACCGGACAGTCTTCGTCCTAAACAACCGGGTCGTGACAGCGGACTTTATTTTAACCCGGGGAATCTGTATGTGAAAATTAAAGAGATGAAACTCCATGATGGAGTATTATTTATTGATGGCAACCAGGAAATCCCCTCCAGTCATTTTGACGGAAGCCATATCCAACTTAGCAAACTAACTGGTTCCCTAAAAAATGTGGAACTCAGGCAGGATACCATGCGGGCGATCGTTGATCTCGCAGTGAAAGACCGTTGCGGTATTGAAATAAAAAAACTGAAAACGCATTTCAGATTTACGCCGCAATTGATGGAACTGGCACAACTTGATCTGCGTACGAACCGAAGCAGATTAACAGATTATTATGCCATGCAGTTCCGGGATTTCAACAAAGACTTCGGAAAATATATAACGCATGTCATCATGCATGCGCGTTTTGAAAATTCAAAAGTGAGTAGTGACGATATTGCATTCTTTGCACCCGAGTTGCATAGTTGGAAAAAAGAGGTAGTGCTATCAGGAAAGTTTGATGGAACCGTAGCAGACTTTGCTGTCAACAACCTTTCCGCCAGAATTGGCGCTACCACCCAAATCAGCGGGAAGCTATTCATGAAAGGCTTGCCAGACATCGAGACCACGCGGATTAACCTTGCTAATGGGACTTTGCAAACCAATTACGGAGATCTTTCTGTATTCATTCCTGCCCTGAAAAATGTCAGCGCCCCGAATCTTGCAGCCCTTGGCCGCATACAATACCGGGGTAATTTTAAAGGGACCATCAGCAATTTTGTAACAGCCGGTTCCTTCAGTACCGATCTGGGCGGAGTTACAACAGATATCAGCCTGAACCTGCCCAAAAACGGAGATCCCAGTTATACCGGGGGGTTGGAAACTGCACGATTTAACATCGGCAAATTCCTGAATGACTCTATGCTTGGCTTAACCGATTTCAAAGGGAAAATCGTTGGCACGGGTTTCACAATTGATAAACTTAAAACAACCATACAAGGTACTGTATCCTCCCTGGAATATAACCAGTATACCTATTCCAATATCATTACATTGGGCACCTTTCAGAAAAAATACTTTACAGGTGAGGTAAAAGTCGAGGATCCTAACCTTGATTTCACAAGTACTGTAGAAATTGACCTGACCGGACAATTGCCCCGGTTCAATATCGTAGGCGATCTGACAAAAGCCCGGCTGCAGCCTTTGCATCTGTTTCAGACACCGCCACTTGAGCTTACCGGTCTGCTCGATGTGAATTTTTCCGGAACCAATATTGATAATTTCCTAGGTACCGCGAAATTCCTTAATGCAAACATCAAAAGTGGTCCGGATAATCTCAGCCTGGATTCATTGGTACTTGTTTCCAGTTATATTGATTCAATAAAGTCTTTACACCTCGGGAGTAATTTTGCGAATGCCAGTATCATCGGGCAATTCAACATCAAAGATCTGCCTGCCAGTTTTCAGGCTTTTCTTACCCGGTACTATCCTGCCTATATAGCCCAGCCCAAAAAAGTACCCGACAACCAAAATTTCCAATTTCAGTTACATACCGGTTTGATAGAGCCCTATCTGGCCCTTTTTGAGAAAAAGATCGCGGGTTTTAATGTTGCGGATTTCAGCGGTGCGGTGTATACACTTAGTCATCAGTTATCGCTTAGCCTTGCTGTACCAACCGGAAGATATGACAATTACAATTTTACCGGCATGTACCTGAGCGGACAGGGAACGAATGACACCCTTTCCCTGGATGGAAGCATCAGCAGTGTGCAGGTTGGTGACAGCCTGCGTTTCCCGAACACCCACCTGACGGTAAAATCCAGGCTGGATCATTCAATTGTAACGATCCGAACAAGTACAGAGAATGCATTGAAAGAAGCCATCCTTGCAGCCGATGTATACACACAGAAAAACGGTGCGAAAATCCAGTTCCGCCCTTCCTCTTTTCTATTAAATGAAAAGAAATGGGCCCTGGAAGATGCCGGTGAATTATTGCTGCAAAAAAATCTTGTCCAGGCAAAAAATATCCGTTTTGTACAAGGGTTCCAGGAGATATCGGTTGAAAATGCCTACCCGGTTACCGGTATAACCGGGAATAACCTGGTAGTGAAACTAAGAAATGTTATTCTGGGTGATCTCAGTGCTGCCTTTTTTAAAAAGCCCCGACTGGACGGGGTTACCTCAGGAAATGTGTCACTCAACGACCTGACTGGTCATTTCACGGCTCAGGCTGATATGACGGTGGAACAATTCCGTATAAATGATGACTCTATCGGACTTGTTAATCTGACCGCTGCCTATGACCAGGCAACCGGAGAATTACCCTTTGCCGTACATTCTCCGAATGATGGTTATCATTTTGATGCGCGTGGGAAATATAATTTAAGGGATACAACTGGTCAATCATTTGAAACAGACCTCCAGTTAAATAATTCCCTTGTTGATATTCTCCACATGTTCCTGGGAGATATTTTCAGCGATATACATGGCCGGGCAAAGGGCAATCTCAGGATCAGTGGTGATCTCAACTCGCCAGATTTGAAAGGAGACATCGATTTAAAAAATGCCAGCCTGAAAGTGAACTATACCCAGGTCACTTACACCATTGACTCTGCGCATATCCGTTTTACAGATGACGGCATAGACTTTGGCAGTTTCCCCATCCAGGATCGCTATAAAAATACAGGGTTGGTAACCGGCAAGCTCAATGAAAAGGGATTCCGGAACCTTATTTTTGATTTTGATCTAACCACTAACAAACTTCTACTGATTGACACCAAGGCAACCGATAACCAGCAGTTTTACGGAACCGCTATTGGCAGCAGCACACTCCGGCTCAAAGGACCTGAATCCAATGCACGCATGACCAGCGGCTCCAGGCAAGCCGCCGCCTTGCCAAGGCCCGTCGCCGCTTCGGCGCCGGCTTCGACCTCTTCGCGCCGGCCGAGCTCCGCTCCGTGCTCGCGAGC
>CAZAOR010000122.1:0-5282 GCA_964486805.1 uncultured Sediminibacterium sp.
CATACCCTTCCCACCAATTTCCCCGGCCATCTGCTGCTGAAATTTTCCCGTCATAAGGAATGCCAGCCATTGGGCCTTTCATGTCTGCGCGTTGTGCAGTTTCATACCAACTCCAGGCATGGGAGGCATGTATGCTTACGCCAAAGGGTAATCCTGCATTTTTCGCGGCTTTTGCCCAGCCGGCTATCAGGTCTTTTTTGGGGCCGATCCTGGTTGCATTCCAGGACTGATAAGGATTTCCGAAAAGGTCAAAATTATCGTGGTGATTGGCCAGCGCAACAAAATATTGGGCACCGGCTTTCTTGTAAAGCGCCAGTAGTTCTTCGGGATCCCATTTCTCTGCTTTCCAGGTATGTATTACATCTTTGAAACCGAATTTGGAGGGATGCCCGTATTTTTCACAATGGTATTGATACTGGTCGCTGCCTTCCTGGTACATGCCCCGGGCATACCAGTCACCTCTTTCAGGCTGACATTGCGGGCCCCAGTGTGCCCATAAACCGAATTTCGCATCCCGGAACCATTCCGGTGTTTGAAATTGTGCAAGGGATTGCCAGCTTGGTTCAAAGGGACCTGTTGGGGGAGCATCCGGATATCTTCCGATACTTTTACCCAGCCAAGCAGCGGCCAGGCTGCCGAGGCCCGATTTTAAAAAAACACTTCTTTTCATGGGGGACCGAATAAATTTCAGTGAGTACAAATCGAGAACTGCCAATTCCTGGAGAATGTTCCAACAAAAAGGCTGCTCGGGTTTGCACCAAACAATTTAAGGAAATAAGTGTAATCAAATAGCAGAAATTAACTGAAGATAGCGCCGGTTTTAAAAAACATGCATGCGGATATTCCTCCGGAACCTTTATTACGGCTGGTCTGGAGTGTTGCAGTGTATGCGAATCCGTATCTTTAAGAAAAATTTGATACCATGCGATTCAGCCTGTCATTCCTTGGAATCCTGTTGCTGCCCTTTGCATTCTCCTGCAAAAGCCCGGTCAACCAGATAGACCAGTCCGATACCGCCCGGGTTGATGGTCATCCCGCCTGGATTATGCAGGGGAATATCTATGAGGTGAATGTGCGTCAATACACACCCGAAGGTACTTTTCGTGCATTCGCCAAACACCTGGATCGGCTCAAAGCAATGGGGGTACAAACTTTATGGTTCATGCCGATCAATCCGATCAGTAAAACAGACCGTAAAGGAAGCCTGGGCAGTTATTATGCTGTATCGGATTACACGGCAGTAAATCCCGAATACGGTAACTTGGATGATTGGATAGCGCTGGTTAAACAATGTCATAGTATGGGCTTTAAAGTAATCATCGATTGGGTGCCTAATCATACCGGCGCTGATCATTACTGGTTAAAGACGCATCCTGATTTTTATGTACGGGACAGTTCCGGGAACCCTGTTTCCCAGTTCGACTGGAGCGATACCCGCAAATTGAATTATGCCAATCCAGCATTGAGGGATACGATGATCAATGATATGGAGTTTTGGGTAAACAGAACCGGTATTGACGGGTTCCGCTGCGATTATGCCGTAGGCCCTACCCTTGATTTCTGGAAGGAATGTGTAAAGCAACTGAAAGCCAAAAAAAATCTCTTTCTTTTAGCTGAAACAGACAGCGCCTGGCTGTACAAAGCAGGGTTTGATGCCACTTATGCCTGGCCGGAATTCGGCATGATGAAACAGATCGCCGCAGGCAAACGAAAAGCATCTGCCATGGACAGCGTATTCCGGATGACGGATACCACCTTGCCTGCCAATGGACTGCGGCTTTTCTTTACCAGTAATCATGATGAAAACAGTTGGAACCAGGCTGATTTTGGCACCATGCCCGGCCCTTCACATGCGCCTTTTGCAGTGCTGACCCAAACCATGTACCGCGGAATTCCGCTCGTGTACAGCGGGCAGGAAGAACCTGTTACCAGAGCGATTCGGTTCTTTGACAAAGACACAATACAATTTGAACACTATGCCCGCGCAGATTTTTACAGTACCTTACTGCACTTGCATAGTTCCTCTGCCGCCCTGGCTGCTGATGCCAGGTTTGTTCGGCTTCCCTCCAGCAAGGATGACCAGGTGTATGCGTATGCCAGGCTGAAGGGCAATGAAAAAGTAGTGGTGATATTGAATCTCAGCGATAAGCCCGCCGCCGCTGTTTTGAATAATGTTTTGGTAGAAGGGGTAGCAATGGAGGTGTTTGAACATAAAAAAGATACCCTGGCACCGGGTGAAACCTTCCGTCTGCCGGCCTGGGGGTACAAAGTGTACCGGTACTAATCATGTCTTAGGAGCTTTTGCAGCAGGGGCAGCAAATACTGGATTGATTGCCCGGGAAATGATGCAGGGCTTCGTATTTAAATGCATGGAACTACCGCCTGAAACTGCCATTGCGCCTAGAGAAATACGCCGGATAAAAGTTCCGTTCAAACTTGCTGGCGGATTATTCGAACCAGGGAAAGACATCACATCTGGGATCCAGGCTGCGATGACCGGTTATGGGGTCTTTTTATCTGCGCTGAACAGGGTCCATGGGTAGGCAAGCATATTTTTCAGGTATTTCGATTGCCAGGCATATTCCGGGTGTGCCTGATAGAATTTCTCGCCGATAAAATCCTGCCCGCAGGGATGTCCCATATGGGCCCATATCTGCATATTGGCAGCAAGGGCCGCCGTAGTCACTTTACCCTGAACAGCACCCATGGGATAATAAGCGGGCAGATCCCATTCTGCACAGCCCTTGGCATCTTCATCGATATGCCCGCAAATGACACAGCGATTATTGGCCTGCCCATGATTCAGCGCATCTACATGATCCGCTTCTATTTGTTTACCGGTGGCTGCATCCAGTTTGCCTTTCAGGTCAACCAATACCAGTTGCTCCATTCTTTTTTTCCGCGCATTGGGCGAAGTGGTACTGTCTTTCACATCAAAGGTGGTTTCATCATGGATCAGTTTGGGATCACTGGGAAAATTAGAGCCGATCATGGCCGTATCTTTTGAACGCCATACCCGGTAATCTTTCAATCCCAGTTCAAGTTTGGCAACTTCATTGGTTTTGGTATCGCCAATCAGCCAGTCGTTGGCATAGCCACCATTATTACCTTCGGTAAATATTTTTATAACATCATCAATGCTTTTGCTGTACTGTGCGGCTTTTCGTGCCCGCATAAATTCCGGTAAAGCGGTGGTGTCAAATCCTTTGAATTGGGTGATCGTGGTTTCGGTGATCATGATGCCATTGTCTGTAATAAGAAAATCGTCACCGCTATGAATAAACCCTGGCATACAATCCATGAGGATATGGTTGCCTTTATCGGGTACCAGGTCAGCAATCACATTCCAGTGCTGCCCGGTAAGGTAGGAGGTCCAGTTATTATGCCCCATGACAATTTTACCATCTTTGGTATAGGATCCGGTGGCTATGAATGCGCTGCAATTGCCAGGAGCTTTATTATCGCCGCTGCCTTTTTTCTCCAGATCCATTTGCAGCGGAACATAGTAGTAGGCGAGTTCCTCCATGGCATTCAGGGCTGTAATGTCCAGACTGTCGTAAGACAGATGTTGGTCCTGTAATCCTGCAACTATCCCATTAATCTCTGTTTTGTATTCAGGTTCCAGTTTGTTCCAGAGAAACCTTTGTGCGCAGGCGCGGTAATAATTCCAGTCCCGCTTGGTTTCATGCGTCAGCAGGTAGGCTACCGCACGAATGGTTGTATCAATGTCCGGCGCAAGCAGGTAGCCGTGCTGGTACCCGATTGTAGCGGGATCCCCTTCCAGGTGCACGTAGATCCATCCGTTTTTGTTCTCCCGATGGGCCCTGGACAGTCTGGGATCCCTGGACGGTCCGGAACAGGAGAGAAAATAAACGGCGGTTAATAGCAGCAGGCAGGAAATCCGGGTTAAACGGGAGGGCATGGGATTAATTTATATCGGAAATATACGGAATATCCCTATCTGCCCATTGGAGGGAAGGCAAAATGGCTTTGAAGCCTTAGTTTTGCCGCCGAAACAGCAAGCAAACATGATCAGTGTAAAGAATGTCACACTCGCTTATGGTAAGCGGGTATTGTTCGATGAAGTCAATATTACATTTACCAAGGGGAACTGCTACGGTGTAATCGGCGCCAATGGGGCAGGCAAATCCACTTTCCTCAAAATACTGAGCGGTGAAATTGAACCTAATAAAGGGGCCATCGAGATTACCCCGGGTGAACGGATGGCGGTGCTGAAACAGAACCAGTTTGAGTTTGACCAGGAAACCGTCTTGAATACGGTACTCATGGGACATAAACGGCTTTGGGAAGTAATGCATGAAAAGGACGCGATTTATGCAAAGGAAGACTTTAGTGAAGAAGACGGGATGCGGGCAGGGGAGTTGGAAGCTGAATTTGGAGAAATGGGAGGATATGAGGCCGAAAGCAATGCAGGCAGCCTGTTGAGCAGCCTGGGTGTAAAAGAAGACCTGCACCAGAGCCTAATGAAAGACATTCCCGGTAACCTGAAAGTACGGGTATTGCTGGCCCAGGCATTGTTTGGCAACCCGGATATCCTGCTATTGGATGAACCGACCAACGGACTGGATATTGAAACCATCGGATGGCTGGAGAATTTCCTCGCAGATTATGAAAATATCGTTTTGGTAGTGAGTCACGACCGTCACTTCCTGGATACGATCTGTACCCACGTGGCCGATGTTGACCGATCCAAGATCAAAGTATTTACCGGCAACTATACCTTCTGGTATGAGTCCTCTCAACTGATGGCCCGGCAGATCAGCGACAAGAACAAAAAAGTGGAAGACAAAAGACAGGCTTTGCTGGATTTCATTGCACGTTTCTCTGCCAATGCCTCCAAGAGCCGCCAGGCGACCGCTCGTAAAAAGGCCCTGGAAAAGCTGACCATTGAAGAGATCGAACCCTCGAACCGAAAATATCCGGGCATCATCTTCCAACCGCTTAGGGAGGTGGGCAACCAGATCCTGAACGTTGAAAACCTCAGCAAGAGCGTGGATGGACGCAAACTCTTCGATAAAGTGAGTTTCAGCATCAATAAAGGGGAGAAAGTAGCATTCCTGAGTAGGGATCCCCTGGCTGTCACCAATTTCTTTGAAATCATCAACGAAAGCCTACAGCCGGACAGTGGAAAATATGAATGGGGTACTACCATCACCAAAGCGTATTTGCCGCAGGAAAATGCGGAGTTTTTTACGGAAGGACTGAGTCTGATGGAATGGCTCCGGCAGTTTGTACCGGCGCATGTAACCGATGCGGATGAG
>CAZAOR010000123.1:0-2602 GCA_964486805.1 uncultured Sediminibacterium sp.
ACATTACCGGTAACAGCGGCTAAAGGGTGTATATATGCAGACTCATGAATGACGGGCACCCAGTCTTTAAAAGCATAAATCATGATCTTTTTTTTAATCGGACTGTGTTACAGTTTCAGTCAAAATCAAACCATAAACTACCGGTTAGCATACCTGCAACCGGGGGATTAATCTGGCTTTGCGGTCCCATGGTTGCTGCGCCTTTGAATTTACTGCCAATAGGCGGGATAGCATGCAGAAATCCCAGATTCTGCGCAGGAAAAGGCGGATTGACAAAGGGATTGAATATTGTTTGCTGTGCGGGCGTATGCGATACCTGCAGGAAGATACCTGGCTTGTCAGTATAAATTGTGCAGGGCAATCCACGGCCCTGGAGTTGTACCCAGTACAGGTTGGCATGATAGCCCGGAAATTCCGGATAGTTCCAGGTTTCACCGGTAACGGTCTGGTTGTATTTTTTCTGCCATACATCCGGATACATGCCTTTCAGGCGGTTTTTCCAGACATGGTAAGGACCATCGCCTAACCACTTCATACCGCTGAGGATATTTTCCATTATCCGAAAACTGATGCCGGCATAATAGGCTGCCTTGTGCCGGGTATATGCATAACGGAGATGCGGCATGGAATCTTCTTGGAAAGTCCAGCTTACCAGCAGGGAATCAGTACCGATATAGAGGGCTTCCACTACTGTGCTGTTCCTGTTGCGATAGGTATGAATGAATTGCAGTGCGGCTGCAGAGTCGCAGGCCAGTTGCGGGCCATCGGACAGATTCATTATCCGGTTGCCTTTTTCAATGGCTGTCAGGAAACCGTTTGATTTGCTGAAATTAAAACGAATGCCCCTGTTCAGGATGATGATATTTTTATCCGTCTGCATTGTTTGTGTGGATACGGGGAAAGCGCGGATCTTGCTGCTTCTTCTTGCCAGGATATCGGCGGGTGTTTTAATAGACCAGATCCAGGTGTTCAGTTCCCGGCTGTATGGATCAACTGCTTTCAAAAGCAGGGCATCTGCTTTTTGCCAGGACGGCGGAATTGTAAGGGCCAGGGTTCCTTGTTTGCCGGGCGCCAGTTGCAGTCTGGCGCTTCCATTCGCTATCATGGTATGACCGGTCTTATTTTCAGAAGCCTGGGCGTATTGCAGTAACTGCCAGTAAAAACGGCAGGCAGACAGGTTTGTAAAAGCATACTGGTTCTCAATCCTGAGACGGCCATCGAAGGATTGATCCAACCGGGGTGGTACGACCTGTACCGGCGACCAGATGGCTTTGATCGTATAAAAGCTGCCTTCCTTTTCCCGGTGCGGCCCCACAATGCCATCGGGAGCATTGTTACCATGGGTATCTATGCTGTCGTGCCAATCTCTTCTCACAATGCCTTCATCGGCCAGTACCCACAGGAAGCCGCCTGCATGTCTTGGGTTTTGCAGCATAAGCTGCCAGTAATCATCCAATCCGGCGCCATGACCGCCGTCATACAGGCCATGGATCATTTCAGTATGCAGCAGTATTTCAGGCTTTCCGGCAGCTTTCTCCACATAGGAATAATCGGGGTAATGCTTGGTGTCGATATGGTTAAAATCGGACCATGGATGTAATACCGTCCGCTCTTGCGGATCGTATTTTGCAAATTCTTTGTCCAGTTCGAAATTGAAGCCCCCCTCATTACCATTGTCCCAGAAAACAATAGAAGCATGGTTCACATCTCTTTCGACCATTTCTTTCACCAGTTTTTTACCGACGGTTGTATTGTATTTCTGGTGCCAGCCGGTGAGTTCATCCAGTACGAATAAGCCAAGTGAATCACAGAGATCAAGGAACTCCGCATCGGGCGGGTAATGTGACATCCGCACGGCATTCATATTCATATCCTTCATCAAACCAATATCCATCAGATGAACACCACGGCTGAGTGTTCTGCCGGATTCAGGCCAGAAGCTGTGCCTGTCTACTCCTTTGAAACGTTGTTTTACATTGTTGATATAGATACCATCACCGGGGCGTACTTCAATCGTACGGAACCCGAAACGCTGATGATATACATGCAGTACCTGTTTGCCTCTTTTTACACGAACATTTGCCAGGTACAGGTTGGGTTGTTCCGGGTTCCAGAGAGCGGGATGGTCTATTCTGTCAGTGAGTGTGATCTTATCGGGATTGTTCGTTGTGATAACCTGCGCAAATGCTTTACCTGCTTTCACCCCTTTCAGGGTAGTGATCTGTGTAATGACGCTGTCGCCCGGCTGTACATTTTCAGGAAATACATCGATATGGAACTGTCCGTCGGCGCGCGCATCAATGGCTACACGATTGATATGCGTGGCTGGCGATATCTTTAGATATACAGGCCGGTATATCCCGCCGAATACCCAGAAATCGCCTTCCCGTTCCGCATGATTCACGGAACTGTCTGCACTCATTTTGCTGACCGTTACCTCTAATAAATTATCTCCCGTAGTCCTGAGCAGGGATGTGACAGCATAACTGAACCGGTAAAAACTGCCCTGGTGAACGGGGCCGACCGACTGTCCATTGATGCGTACGTCGGCGTCTGTCATTACGCCTTCAAAAACCAGTTCAACCGATCTGTTTTTCCAGGA
>CAZAOR010000124.1:0-3249 GCA_964486805.1 uncultured Sediminibacterium sp.
TTCCTTTCTTATTTTCCTTCTCTTTTCATGTACAGCCTTCTTAAGTTTGCACATATCTCAATCTAACGACATGCAGTTTGGAATACTGGGAAGTGGCAGCTGGGCAACGGCCATCGCAAAAATACTGACCGATAACGGGCATCAGATTCACTGGTGGATAAGGAATACCGCCACCATCGACCACTTTCATAAGCGCAGCCATAATCCACACTACCTCAGCAGTGTTTATTTTAACCAGGCACAATTGCAATTATATGCGGATGTCAATGAATGGGCAGCTGCAGCAGATACCTGGATTATTGCAGTGCCATCTGCCTACGTCGAATCAGCCCTGGCACCGGTATCCGGTAATTTGTTTGCCGGAAAAAAAATCATATCTGCCGTAAAGGGAATCCTTCCCTCCCAAAAACGACTGCTGAACCAATATCTGGCAGCGCAATATGGGGTTCCCGGCACTGACTATTTTGCACTTTTAGGGCCCTGCCATGCAGAAGAGGTAGCAGCGGAAAAATTATCCTATCTTACTTTCTCCGGGCTTGATGTAACGGCCACCGAAAAAATAGCGGAATGTTTCCGGAACGAGTATATCAATACTGTCGTGAATACGGATATACAAGGTGTTCAGTATGCAGCGGTACTGAAAAATATTTATGCGCTTGGAGCCGGTATTGCCCACGGCCTTGAGTATGGAGATAATTTCCAAAGTGTATACATCGCCAACAGTGCCAATGAGATGATGGGTTTTCTGCGAAAGCTGGCCCGGTCCGAAGCAAAAGAACCTTCGGATAATTATGCAGCTTCTGTTTACCTGGGGGATCTGCTGGTAACCTGTTATTCCCTGTACAGCCGTAACCGTACTTTCGGTAATATGATCGGGAAAGGCTATTCGGTAAAATCGGCCCAGTTGGAACTGAATATGGTAGCAGAAGGGTACAACGCCAGTAAATGTATCCACCTGCTGAACCAGTCCATCGGAGCCGATATGCCGATCGCTAATGCCATCTATGCCATGCTATGGGAAGGACTGCCGGCAGCAGAAGGGTTTCAGCAGATAGAAAAAGGGCTTGTTTGAGACTGGCAGGAAAGCGTCTGCTGAAAGGTCATTCATCCCTCTATCCAGCCTGCTTTGACGATTCGCCATATTGGAAAGCCCGCTTTTCTTCGTAACTTATAAAATGCCGGTATCATTCACTTTGTTTTCACCTGCTGTGCTGCTATTCTTGATCGCAGGCATAATGCTTGTGCGGCTTGGCCAGCGTATTTTCCGGCATCATTCTCATCCCTGACCGCTACTGGAATAACGCCGCAGCAATTCCATCAGCCATAAATTTCCCTTCTTTTGTGAGCAAGAGCCTGTCATTTTTTTGGGTCAATTGGCCGGTATGCAAAAACCGGGAAGCATCTTCCAGCACCGCTTCTTTTTTTGCGGTTCCCCATTTTTGTTCGATCAGAGCAAGCGAACAGCCTTCCAGTGTCCGTAAGCCAGTCATGATATATTCATTCAATTGCTGATCCGGTGTTAAAACCTCGGATTCAAAGGGGATTCGTCCCTGGCTGATAGCAGAAAGGTATAATTGGTTATTGGCGATATTCCATTGCCGGGTATGGCCATTATAAGAATGGGCAGAAGGACCCAAACCAAGATAGGGTACACCTTGCCAGTAGCTGCTGTTATGGCGGCTGCGACAACCCGGCAGGGCAAAATTGGATATCTCATATCCTTCATAACCGGCCAGCTCCAGCCTGTTGAGCAGGTGATAGAACTGGTTTGCCTGCTTATCCGGGTCTGTTTCGGGCAGTTCCCCTTTTTTGATACGGTGTGCCAGAGCGGTACGGGGTTCCACCGTGAGTGCATAACAGGAAATATGGGGGATCTTCAGACTGATAATCTTTTCGAGGTTGTCTGCTAAATCCTGGTCACTCAAACCAGGTGAACCATAGATCAGGTCGACACTGATATTGGTAAAGCCTGCCTCCTGGGCCAGCGGAATACATTGCCAGGCCTGTGCTGCCGAATGCGCCCGATTCATCCATGCCAGTTCCGAGGCCTGGAAAGCCTGTATACCAACACTCAGGCGGTTAATGCCTATCCGGCGCCAGGCTGCCAGGGATGCGGGACTGATATCATCGGGGTTGGCTTCCAGCGTTATCTCAGCAGCGGGTTCGAGGATAAAATTTTCGCGGATACCGGTCATCAATGATGCAAGGTTTTCTTCGGAAAGAAGGGAGGGGGTACCGCCACCCCAATAAACTGTTTCTACGGGTGTGGTGAGATATTGCCGCTGCCATTCCGATTCCTGCCGGATGGCCGTAACCATCCTGTCCCGATTTTCCAGGGAAGTGGAAAAATGAAAATTGCAATAGCTGCAGGCCTGGCGACAAAAAGGAATATGAAGATAGATACCGGACATAGGGTGAAATACAAAAGTAAGCGATTGGGTCGCCCTGTTGGTGGTCAGGGTTGGAGCCATCAAACCGAAGCGGGATAATCAGCCAATCCGTAATTGCCCATTTCGGTTATTTTTGCAGCATGGGCATCCGCCGTAGTCTTATCTTCCTGTATTGTATGTTCCTGGCAACCATTTCGGTCTATGCCCAACAGGATTCAACACAGACGCCGGAAACTACCGGAAGACGTGCGGCAGTTATTCCGGTGCATCCTGTAAGACAGGCGGATAGTACCGATTCCGATTCAGACAGGCCGAAGGCCAATAGCATGGATACAGGGTTGGCGACCGCTGTTGCGGGGTCGCCGGCACGGGATCCGGGTGCGATGACCCAAACAACCGGAACGGGATTCCGATATCTGCCGGATACCAGTACCTATCGTAAATACGAGGTACATCCGGGCCTCCCATTCCTGGCGCCGCCGGTTTATCGGCTGATTGAATACCATGCAACCAATAGCCGGGACGAATTCTTTTACCTGATTACCGGGGTCTTACTCCTGCTTGCCTGTATTCGCAGCGGTTTCCCGAAATATTTCAGAAACCTTTTCCTGCTTTTTTTTCAAACCTCTCTTCGGCAAAAACAAACCAGGGATCAGTTATTGCAGGATAACTGGGCCTCTCTTTTCTCCAATTTATTATTTGTAGTTTCTGCCGGTTTATACATCACCCTGCTGGTACAACTGAAGCACTGGAGCCATTTACCATTCTGGTGGATTGCTGCAGGCTCAGCCGGGTTGCTGGGACTTATCTATCTTGTCAAATATCTATTCCTCTTATTTGCGGGATGGGTATTCAATGC
>CAZAOR010000125.1:0-7641 GCA_964486805.1 uncultured Sediminibacterium sp.
ACCTGGTGCTGGCTGGCCTGGGCACAACATTGTGCAGGTATGGATGCGGCAGCTAAACAGACTTATCGTCTCCATGTATCCGGTAAGCCTCTTGAGGCGCCCGAATTATACCAGATGGGTATGCTGATGAAAGAAACGGGCCGGGATGCACAGGCCAATGCCTATTTCAAAGCAGCATTGCAGAACCGTTATGATCTTTCTCCCTTTAAAGTTACTGCCTGTAACAGACTATAGGCAAAAGATAATCAAAAACTCCTGTTATTCCCAATCAGTTGAATCAGCCAGGTACTCCCGTTTTGAGTCCTTTTCCATGATCGGAATGCTATGACAACCGTTTCGTTGGTAAGTGTTAAACCCCGGTAATCCCGGATTTCCGGGGCGAATGCCGGGAGGATAACAGGGAGTGCATGTGTTTGTAAGAGCTGTTTACCCATTGTTTGAACCCGGGTGGCCGGGATAAAGCAAGCAGGCGAAGGATGTAGTATGAAAGGGGAAGGATCTATTAGTAATTGGAACAAGTGCAGCATTCCATAAAATACCTATTTACAAACTACCGATCACTCTTTCCACGGTCCACCATAGGGCTGTAATTGCGATGAGGCCGGAAACCGGTATAACGACCCACTTGCGGTAAAAAGCCTTATCGCGAAACCAGCGCGCTACCAGGAACCAGGCTGCCAATATCACGGTGAGCTGTCCTAATTCCACCCCCACATTGAACATGAGCAGGGAGGTAAAATAAGCCTGCTTGGGGAGTCCCATTTGTACCAGGGCACCCGCAAATCCCATCCCGTGCACCAGTCCGAATAAGAAGACGATACCGATCCGGGATGGCTTTAAAGTAGGCGAGAGGATGTTTTCTATGGCTACATAAACGATGGACAAGGAGATCAGGGGTTCTACAATATGCGCCGGTGGCGTAATGATTTTATATGCCGCCAGACAAAGCGTTACCGAATGCGCCAATGTGAAAGCAGATGATTGTAAAACTATGGGCTTGAGTTTGGGGCTCAGCAAAAAGAGGCTAAGTACAAAACAGATATGATCCAGGCCCAGCGGGAGTATATGCTGAAAACCCAATACCGTGTAGAGCACTGCGGCATCTCTTTTTCCCATCTGGTCCAGGTCCTGCACCACCACATGGGCGGAAGCATAGAAGCCAGTCAGCAGGAAGAGTGTCAGTATCAGCAGTGTTCGGATGGGAGGGTTTAAGCGGATCATATCTGTTGATTTCTTTTAAAAGAATACACTGAAACGCAGTTTGGCAAAAAAAGGCGTGCCTGGTGTAAAGTTCAGTTCTGTGACCGGCAATGGTTCGTTGTATAAACGGGAAGTAGTGGCGAACTGGGCTTCATTCCATTGGGTATTGAAGAGGTTTTCGATGGCCAGGCCTATTTCATAGCGATGCTGCGTGTAGTTCAGTGCAGCATCTGTTACAAAATAACCGTGTGCGGTGATCGAATTATCTTCAATAGCCGGCCGGCTTTTCAGGTAGCGGTAGGTAATACTGCCATTCCAACCTTTGGCCGCTTTGTAGAATATGCCACCGGTACTGCTCATGGTTGGCGCGAGCGGAACATAGTTTTGTCCTTTCGGTTCATCCATATAGCGTGGCCTTGTCAGGTTGAGGTTGCTGTTCAGAAAAAGATGGTCATTCAACTGGTACCGAATAATGCAGTCGATGCCCTCTCTTTGTGTCCGGCCGCTGGCTTCCACATTGCCATCGTCACCTGCGTAAACCAGTTCCGACTGCAGGTAAAGATACCAGGCTGTGAAATTGATGAAAAGACGGGGACTTGGTTTCAGTATCAGGCCGAGGTCGGTGCCATAAGCGGCGGGCAGGATCTCATTGCCGGCTCCGGCTGTAACCACCCTGGCATCATTGGAATGGAACCCTTTACCTGTTTTCAGGTACAACTGTACATTCTTGTTCAGGGTATATTGCAGGTTGATTTTCGGACTCAGGATACTGCGACCGACCGGATCCCGGACCGGTGCTGCCGGGAGCCGGTCCCGGTAATCAAAGTACAGGTAATCGCCACGCAGCCCTGCCTCTAACAGCCATCTGCCATGGGTAAACTGTTCCTGCAGGTACCCAAATGCATTGGATTCGTGGATATCCCCGAATTGGATATCATTCAGCCATTGTCTTTTTTCTACGTGCGAGAGGCGGCTGCCATTTGTGGCATCGGCACGCCAGCCGGCACCATACAGGCTGTTCCAGCCCCAGTTACCCAGGGAACGATGGGTCTGCAATTCGGATCTGCCGCCAAAAATATTGCGTTGTTCCGCCTGGTTGATCTCATCCCCGTGTACGGGATCATCCAGGAAAAAGGTGAAGTCAGAATAAAGATTGAAGAGGTAATGGGTGAAATATACCTGGTTGTTCCATAGGGTATGCTGGTTGAAGCGGTGATCCAAACGGAACTGGGCATTATACCGCTGGGTATTTCCTCCTTCGGAAGGGTCGATGGAACCAAAACGGTCAATCTGCCCGGATTTAACCGCTCTTTCCGGTACCTGTCCTGAAGCATCCCAATCGCTGGAGAAAGCAGTGAGCGTCAGTCCCCAATGGGTTTTATCCGTTATAATACCCTGGTATTTCCCGAAAATGTTATAGCGGTGAAAATGCTGCGGGTGGATGGTCGGTCCATTGGTTGCATAATATTCTGCCGCGATATAGCCTTGCTGTTGGGGATTTTTAGCGGCATCCAGTGTAAACAAACCCAGGGTACGGTAGGTTTGAAATCGCCCGGCTTCTACCTGTACACGGCTGCCCGGCAACTGGTCATAGGTAGTGTAGGTCACATATCCGGCCGTATTGAGATCGCCTTGCCGGGTATAATAAGGCCCCGCTCCGAAGTCAATATTTTGTACGGTTTCCGGTATGATAAAATGGGCATCTGCATAGCCCTGTCCATGGGCATGAGACACCATATTGACGGGTATTCCGTCTAAATTGATGGCCACATCCGTTCCATGGTCGCAATCAAAACCACGCAGGAATATCTGTTCGGCTTTTCCGCCTCCTGCGTGTTGTGCTACAAAGAGACCAGGTACTACCCGCAAGAGTTCCTGCGCACTTCGTACAGGCTGCAGGGCCAGGTCCATTTTTGCCAAGGAGGCAAAACCAGTTGCATGGGATGACTGCAGTACCACCACGTCCTGTAAGCGAAGGACGGATGCCTGCATGGGTATGACGATATTCTTCACACCCGGATTCAGCGAAAGGGTTCGGGGAGCATAGCCGATACTGGTTATATGGATATAGGAAGCGTGTCCGTCATATTTCAACCGGAAATTACCGGCTGCATCTGTCAGCGTACCGTCTGTGCGGGTGCTATCGGTAGTGACGGCCGCAGCAACCAGGGGTTGCTGATTTCCTGCATCCAGCACCTTTCCTTCCAGCCATTGAGCCTTCAGTAAGAAAGGGCTTAACCAAAAGATACCGAGCATGCTCAATCCGAAGCATACGGATCGATTCAGCATGTCATGAATTATTTTGTTTAGGAAAAATCGGATGGTAAATCAATTGCCATCTCTTTTTTTGGTTTTATACGCGGGATGCATTCTTGGGCGGAGGGCCTTGTTGGGGAATGCTGCAGGAGCAGAGGACAGACGAAGAAGTTGGCGCGTAATGTCTATAATATACCAGCGGCTGGAAAACCCAGCACAAGAAGGAGGGAAGATGCTCAGACAAATTGCGGGAAGCACCTTCTGGTAATCCGGGGTGACTATGGTCGGGTATTGTACCGGCCTTCCGCAGGTCAATCTGTAAATGATATGCGCCATCAGCTTTGTGTACGGTTGCCATATGGGCTGAGTACCAGAAAGCGTGCGCCAGGGTATCGGCAAAAAACGGGATGACCGGCTTTACCAGGCTCGCGGTATAAGCGAAAAATAGTAAGCAGATCAGCAGTTTTTTCATGCGGTCAGCAGGTTATTGACAAAATTAAGATAACTGCCGGTTCCCCTGTCAAGAATTAGGATTAGCCATGAGAACCGGCAGTCGGAAAGCAAGCAGGCCACTGGCTGTATTGCAGTGCAGGGCCTGGCTTGCCGGATAAGTAAGCTGGGTACATCCCTTAGCACAGGAGATCCTGTGCGGTAATTACTACCAGGGACTTGCCAGGTAAGGAAAACTGGTTAGAAAGGGTTTGTCATTACTGTTCACGTGATCGGAAGTGAGCCCCGGGTTAGCACTCCCATTTGGGCCGCCAAAAATCAGCAAGAGCTCGGTATCAATCACATCATCGCCTAAAGCGCGACCTGTCAGCACATTGGTTCCGTCAAAGAAGGTAGTGGTGCCGGTAGTGGACACATTCAGTACATCTGTTGCAAGCACCCCGGTAAAGGTTGGGGCATCCAAACCCAGTGCATTCTTGGTATAGCCGGGGTTCAGGGCCAGCAGTCTTGACTGGAATTTTTGCTGGAAAAGTCCATTCATATTAGAGGGTACTGTAACATTAAAAAGGTCTTTGTCAGAGCCGGTATTGAATACGGTGTTGATGGCCGGCCGTCCCATTTGGTCTTCCATGTCGTAGGTGACACCCTTGAAATTATCCGTCGGGTTGCTGCTGCTCTTTTTACAAGCGGTGATGCTGATGAGCAGGGAAGAAAGCAACAATAGCGGTGTTGCAAATGCAGTATATTTTTTCATGTGTGGAATTTTGTGGTTTATATTTTACGTTTAGCTTCGGCCCAAACATTGACTTTGCCATTGGTGGCTCCCAGGAGTGATTTGGGAAACTCCAATACAATGCTCATGACATTGGTTCCCTTGAAGGCATCGGTGCCGGGATTGTTGAAACCGGAGGCAGTACCGGCCAATATTTTTTTATACTGATCCAGGTCAAAGAAAAACGGATCATCGCGGGGGCCGGCAAATGCCATGAAATTGTTTTGCGAAGCCATCACGGCATTTTGTCCATATGGTGTAATACCAACGCTGATGATCGGATCACCTTGTACAACGCTTTTCGTGCCGGTAGCAGTGGGTTTTACCGGACCATATACATACATGGTGCCGTTGTTGAAAACACATTGAACCACAAGATCCTCTACATTATCGCCATTGTTATCGATATTGAATTCGATCATGGTGTTGTTATCGAAAGAGGCACTGCCTGTATTGGCCGGGGTCAGTAACCCTTGCGTATTGGCGACCAGTACGATATTGTTGGTGTTTTGCCCCTGGAAAGCATAGAGGTCGGTAATATCTGTTGTTTTGCCGGTTACGGAAGGGCTGTCAATATGATCGGCCGCGAGTACGATGCCGGAAATGAGTACGGCGATACCCAGCCCGAACAGCCAAAGATTTCATTTTTTCATGATTTTTTTTTTGATGAGGAATTGGTTGTACCAGTTACGGGAATCGAAGTGGATTGGATTGCATTGTTGGAAAAAAAACTAAGTGTGACAGGGGGTATTATTGGAGAATTATCCGGGTGCTTAGCTGCTGCAGGGTACAGGATAGAAAAAATACGGGTAGCGGAAAACCAGCCGTTAACAGAATTCGTAGATGCACCGTCATTGTGCGCCGTACAGCGCGAAAGAAGATACAGGACCGCAGAGCTAAGGTTGTATCAAGGTTGAGACCCATCCGTTCCCGGATGGGTATTTCTTTTTCATTTTGACGGGGTAGCGGAATGCAATATATTTGCCGATTCAAATGAGTTCTTACCCATGATCAGTCGAAGAAATATCCGTGTGAAAGTGATGCAGTTACTCTATATGATGGAAGTGTCAGACAACGATACCGGCACCATCAAAAACCCTGTGGAGACACTTCGCAAGCAATTCGATACCAGTAATGAACTGTTTGTTTATCTGCTTTATTTCCTCACATCAGTAGCCCGTTATGCAGAAACCAGTGCGCGTCAGCGCGCATCCCGCAATCTCCCTTCTGCGGATGACCTGAATGTGAATACGAAAATTTCGGGTAATCTGCTTTTATGGCAGATACTTGAAAACCCCTCTTACCAAGCGGCTGTAGAATCCTTTCATGTTAATGAGAAAATTGACAAAGACCTGGTTAAGAAAATATTCGATCAACTCACCACGCAGGAGACCTACCTGGCTTATATCCGGGAGCAGAGCCGCGACAAAGCCCGGGAACGGGAAATATTGAAGCTGATCTTTACGGATCTGATGTTACCGGATGAATCATTTATGCAGCACCTGGAAGAACTGTTTTCCAATTGGGATGATGATGCAGATATGATGGTGCAACTGACTCTTCAGTTCCTGCAGAAACCCCAGTCTTTTAATTTTCAGCAATTATTGGGGGCCGAAAAATGGCAGTTTGCCCAATCGTTGCTGCAAACCACGATGGATAAAAAGGAATACTGTCTGGAGCTTATCCGGCCCAAACTCAAGAACTGGGACTCTGAACGGATTGCACACCTGGATATGATCCTGATGCGGATGGGTGTTTGTGAACTGCTGTATTTTGAAACGATTCCGACCAAGGTAACGATCAATGAATACATTGATCTTGCCAAAGCCTACAGTACCCCGCAGAGCGGTCAGTTTGTCAATGGTATCCTGGATAATATCCACAAGGAGATGGTGCAGGCGGGTAAAATAAATAAGATTGATTTTAAAAATAAAGAAGTTTGAGCCGTTTAGTTCGATGGACCTCCGCTCTGTTGATCATCTGCTGGGTATTGTCCTGCCAGCAGAATGCCTTGCAGGATGATGCCGGACTTCCTTATCTCCGGGACAGCAGCAGTTATACAGAGGTGCATTGGATCGACTCAATCGTATCTTTCGGGGAAGTAGTCCAGGGAAAACAACTGCACATTCCTTTTCGTTATCGCAATACCGGCTCAAAACCCCTGTACCTGTCCAATGTACGGGCGGCCTGCGGTTGCACGGTTCCGGAATATACACAGGGAGCAGTAGCGCCGGGCGATACCGGGGTGGTGATCGCTGCTTTCGATACCCGGCTGGCCGCAACGGGCAATGTCCGTAAAATCATGTCGGTTTTTACGAATACGCGCGGGAACAGGCGGCATACCCTTATCTTTACGGGCCAAATCCGGGAAGCAGTTGACCGCTGACCGGTATACAGCGTCCAATTCATTCATTAAAAAGTATAATTCTACGTATGAATCTCGTATTACTGCAAGCAAGCCCGGGTGGCGGCGGAATGGTGCAATTAGTGTTGATGGGGGGTATCATCCTCGTGTTCTGGCTCTTCATGATCCGGCCCCAGGCTAAAAAAGCCAAAGACCAGAAAAAATTTGTGGAGAATATGCAAAAGGGTGACCGTGTGGTAACTATTGCCGGTATTCATGGGATGATCAGCAAGATCAATGAAGACAATACTATTCAGTTGGAAGTCAGTCCCGGGAGCTATCTGAAGATTGAAAAGTCCTCAATCAGTATGGAATGGTCACAGGCGCTTAATAAGGGCGTTGCCGAAAAGAAATAAAAAATCAGGCATTATTGTAAACGGCTGTTCTGAAAAGAACGGCCTTTTTTATGTACTTCGTACTTTGTACTTTGTACTTCGTACTTGTATCCTTATGCGTTTACGAATCGGTATCACCGGCGGTATTGGCAGTGGAAAATCCACGGTCTCCCATATCTTTTCCGTACTGGGTATTCCGGTATGGGATGCGGATACTGCTGCCA
>CAZAOR010000126.1:0-3134 GCA_964486805.1 uncultured Sediminibacterium sp.
GGATCATTCGGATAATTGAAAAAACGGCCTCCGAATAAAGGTTGCCCGTTTGCATCGAAGTGTAGTACCTCCACCCACTTTTTGGTACTGCGGGCATCGTTTTCATCATACCCGAAAAGGGTGTAATAAGGCTGGTTATTGAACGTTTTTTCAATGATCTTATAATAAACCGCCCCGATCCATTCCCGGTTACTGCGCACCGAGTCAACTGGGTTCCTGGAGAAACCTGTAAAATCAAACAGCGGGATCAATTTCAGTGAGCCATCCTTTGTATGCATTTGAATGGCGCCCTTTTTCCGGTAATAGGTGAAATCTTTCATCACCTGCCAGGTGATGATACGGAAACTGCTGTCGGGTGCGTATAAAAAGGAGATGGTTTTTAAAGAATCAAAAGGATAAGAGAATGAATAGGGCACCTGCAATGCCCTCACCAGTGCACGTGTAAAAAAACTGTCGGCGATTGCCCGGTCAGCCGTTTCAGACGCATTCAGAATGGCATCGGCATAAGGCTGCATCTGTATTTCCAGTTGCTGTAATTTCTGCACGGTAGCAGGCAGATCCTGCTGGGCCCTGGCCAGGCCGGCGCCCAGCAGGGGGAACAATAAAATAAAAAGATATTTCATGCTTTGCTGCGGGCAAGTTACAACTGATTCTGCTGGGGGAGATACCAGGAACATTCCGGTTATTAATTTTAAGGTTTTGTTATTGACAGGCGCGGGCAAACTCCAGCAGGTGATTGAACCGGAAGTCAATGGAAGGATCGGGGAAAGCTGTTTCCGGATGGGTGGTCGCCAGGAATACGGTATGCATCCCTGCGTTTCGGCCAAATGCCATATCACTGGTACGGTTACCCACGATCAGGCTTTTCGAAAACACAATCCCGGGGAAATCCTTTTTTGCCTGGAAAGCCATACCCGGGTTGGGTTTACGGTTGGGGGAATCATTGTCTAAATCACTGCAAAAATAAATGCCATCGATCCTGCCCCCGGAAGCCCGGATCGCCTTCAACATATGCTGATGAATATTTTCAAGGTCAGCGAGCGACATCAGTCCCCTGCCAACCCCTTTCTGATTCGTGACGATCACGATGGTATCAAATTTCCCGGCCAGCAGCCGGAGCGCTTCCAGGGTGGTATCATAAAATCGGAACTCCTGCCAGTTGCGGATATAATCATTGTCCTTGTCATGATTGATCACCCCGTCACGGTCCAGGAAGAGCGACCAGTCTTTTTGTATATCGGAAAGTTGCATGTTTTTGTAATCAATAAATAGTGAAAAGCGAAAAATAGAAAGTGGAAAATACAGGCGATTTTATGGGGTATTTTCATTTGTTAACTCCTGCTGGGCACGTTGATAATCTTCCGGGATACCGATATCGATAAAATAGCCTTCTTGCTGGCAGCCATAAAACGAAAGCGCTTGGTATTTTGCCTGGAGGAAATCGGTTTCAAATGAAAATTTATCCGGTAGCGCAGCATCCAATAAGGCAGCAGATTTCAGGGCATAAACGCCGGCATTGATCCAGCCGGAAGTTCCGGTTTTTTTTTCTCCGAACGCCTGTATCCTGCCTGTCGTATCGCATACAACCAATCCGTAGCGGTCAGCCTGTTCTTTATAGGTCAGGGCCAGGGTGCAGTCAGCATTGGTTGACAGGTGGCTTGCGATCTGTGCTGGTAAATCAGCTTTAAAAATACTGTCCCCATTCACGATTATTGTGGAAGTACCGCTGATTTTTTGCAAAGCCAGTTGAATGGCGCCGCCGGTGCCAAGCGGTTCCTCTTCCTGGATGATGGTATAAATTCCGGATGGGAGGGTGGTGGACAAGTAATCATAAAAATAGGCCGCCCGGTAACCCAGGGAAAACACCAGTTTCTGCACACCGCTTTCCTGCAGGTAGTGGATCAGATAACTGATAAAGGGACGGCCATTTACGGGTGCCATGCATTTGGGTAATTCCGGTACAGCCGAGCGTAATCGCGTGCCCAGCCCGCCAGCGAGTATAATTGCTTCCCTGATATGACTCATCCGAAAAGATTCGCTTCCGTGAATTCGCAAATGATATGACCGATCAGGATATGACTTTCCTGGATCCGCGGGGTATCGGTGGAGGGAACATTGATCAGCAGGTCGCAATGGTCTTTCATTTTGCCCCCGGTTGCACCTGTAAAAGCAATGCGTTTTAACTGGCAGGCTTCTGCGGTTTCAAAAGCATGGAGAATATTGGAGGAATTTCCCGAAGTGCTGATACCGACGATCACATCACCCGGTTTGCTGATACCTTCAATCAGCCGGGCATAAATAACATCATAACTGTAGTCGTTTGCTACAGCAGTCAGATAGGAAGTATTGCAGTGCAGGGCCTCAGATGGCAGTGCTTTTCGGTCTTTATAAAACCTGCCGGAAAATTCAGCAGCCAGGTGTTGCGCATCTGCTGCACTGCCGCCATTGCCGCAAAACCAGACACTATTACCGTTTTTAAAAGCGTAGGTGATCAGGTCTGTTGCTTTTTGTATGTTCGTTAACAGGATTTCGTCCTGTAATATTTGTTGTTTTACTTCAATTGAAGCACTGATGCGACTGGAAATGAGGTTATTCATTATTTTCAATAGTTAAATACTCCAACTGGTCATGCCCCCTTTGGTGAATTGGTAAGGCTGTATTCTCCCGCCAAAGGTACTGAGTGTTTCTATAACCTTGTAACGGGTATTCCCCGGGCAATAGAAGATCATGAAACCGCCGCCGCCAGCGCCGCTGATCTTGCCGCCGGTAGCCCCGGCAGTAAGGGCAGCTTGATAGATACTGTCGATCCGGGAATTGGAAATATTGGCGGCCATATTTTTTTTCTGCCGGAATCCGAAGTCGAGTATTTCGCCAATCGTGTTCAGTTTACCACGCAACAGGGCTTCTTTCATCATCCGGGCCTGTTCTTTTAGCTGGTGCATGGCTTCCAGGCTGCTTTCCTTTTTTTCTCGAACATTTTTTTGTTGTTCGGAAATAATAGCAGCCGATTCCCTTGTGGTCGCGGTAAAATAGAGCACCAGGGTATGCGCCAATTCATTGAGATATTCCTGCCGGATGCGCAATGGGTTTACAATTACCTGGTCATTGCCATAGAATTCCATGAAATTAACTCC
>CAZAOR010000127.1:0-3336 GCA_964486805.1 uncultured Sediminibacterium sp.
CCCGATCCCCGGCAAAGGCACCATCGGCATTGAAGTCCCGAATGGGCGCAAGACAGTTGGGAGTATGCGTACCCTGCTGGCTTCGGAAAAGTTTCAGCAGACCGGCTTTTCCTTGCCGATTGCGATCGGAAAAAAAATCGACAATGAAAATTTCATCGTTGATCTGGCCAATATGCCGCACCTGCTGATGGCGGGTGCAACCGGTCAGGGCAAATCCGTCGGACTGAATGCCATCCTGGTTTCCCTGTTGTTTAAGAAACATCCTTCCCAGTTGAAATTTGTATTGGTAGATCCCAAAAAAGTGGAGCTAAGCCTGTACAGGGTGATTGAGAAGCATTTCCTGGCCAAACTTCCGGGCGAAGAAGAATCCATTATTACCGATACCAAGAAAGTCGTAAATACCCTCAATGCACTCTGTATAGAAATGGACAACCGCTATGACCTGCTGAAGGAAGCGGGTTGCCGCAATATCCGTGAATACAATGAGAAGTTCAGTGCCCGGAAACTCAATCCGGAAAAAGGTCACCAATACCTCCCTTTCATCGTATTGGTAGTGGATGAATTTGCAGATCTGATCATGACAGCAGGAAAGGAAGTGGAGATGCCGATTGCAAGATTGGCCCAGTTGGCCAGGGCCATCGGGATTCACCTGATCATTGCCACACAAAGACCCTCGGTGAATATTATCACCGGTACGATCAAGGCCAATTTCCCGGCTCGTATCGGTTTTAAAGTGTCCAGTAAAATTGACAGCAGGACCATCCTCGACGCAGGTGGTGCCGACCAGTTGATCGGTAAAGGCGATATGCTGGTAAGTTATAACGGGGAGATCACCCGCTTGCAATGTGCATTTGTGGATACACCCGAAGTTGAAAGGGTATGTGATTTCATTGGCAGTCAGCGGGGATACCCCGATGCCTTCCTTTTACCGGAATACGTGGATGAAAAAGATTTGGACGGAAAGGATTTCGATGCCAGTGACCGTGACCCTTTGTTTGAAGATGCCGCCCGTTTGATTGTACAGAGCCAGATGGGATCTACCTCCCTGATACAACGCAGGATGAAACTTGGATACAACCGCGCGGGAAGATTGATGGACCAGCTGGAAGCCGCAGGGGTAGTAGGGCCCAATCAGGGCAGCAAGGCCAGAGAAGTACTGTTTAAAACGGACTTGGAATTACAGGAATTCCTGGATACGATGGCCTGAGCCAGGTTAAACTTCCGGTGCCGGGGCTCGTCCTTACAGTAGTGAAAACCCTATATTTGCACCCAATTATCCAGAAATTGATGAAGAAGTTATTGTTTTGCACCTTGTTGCTGGTCACCAGTTCCGCCAGTTTGCTTGCTCAAAATGACCCCGCTGCCAGAAAAATATTGGATGCCGTAGGCGCAAAAGTCAAAGCAGCCAGAGGCATCATTGCCAATTGCACCCTCAGTTCCATTACCAGTAAAGGGAAACCCGCAGGTACCCAAACACTCAGTTTGCAGATGAAAGGCGACAAATATTACCTGAAACAAGGGAAATCAGAGATCATCTGCGATGGCAAAGATGTGTATCGCTACGATGGAGATAAAACGATTACCAAATCATCTGTGGAAGAAAGCAGCCAAACCCTGACACCTCAAAAACTGCTTTCCGGTGCATACGATAAAGACTTTACTTACAAACTGACTTCTTCCCGCGGGGCTTACTACGAAATTGAAATGAAGCCCATTGATAACCGGAAAAACTTTCAGCAGGTAAACCTGTTTATCGACAAAGCTAAAAACACGTTCTCCCGGGCAAGGATCCTGGATAAAAGCAATAATATCACCGAAGTGAAAATATCCGGCCTTAACCTGAATGCCAGTTTGCCCGATACAAAATTCGTATTCAACAAGGACAAGTATCCCAAAGATGTAGAGGTCCTGGATTGATAAAGGGCCGGGTTGATGGAAAATTATTGGCGGATTCCCTGAATCGTAATCAATCTTCCCAAGGGAGATATCCTGGTTTTCGGCTTCCTACAGTAACTTCATCACATGAAACGGCTTATTCTGTGTATCTTTTTAATATTGGGTGTCAAAGCTTTGCAGGCGCAGTTTACTGTTCGCATCATCGTGACGGCTGTTGCCACCAAACCGGATGATGCCATTTATCTCACCGGCAATTTCAACAACTGGAATCCCCGGGATGAAGCCTATCAGCTCAAGTCTTTTGGTGGTGGCCGGAGAGGGATTGTACTGAAAAATCTTGCGGCCGGTACCTATGCTTTTAAGTTTTCCCGCGGCAGTAATGATCAGTTGGAAACCACAGCAGATGGACGCTATATACCAGACCGTGTTTTGGAAGTGAAGGATGATCTCGATAAAACTTACACTATTGCAGGATGGAAAGATGCCTACCCGGAAGTCCCTAAAAAATATACAGCCAGTCCGCAGGTAAGGATACTGGATACGGCTTTCCCGATACCGCAGTTACACCGCACAAGGCGCATCTGGATTTACCTGCCAAAGGGGTACGCGCAGTCTGACAAAAGGTATCCGGTCATTTATATGCAGGACGGTCAAAATTTATTCAACGAGCAAACTGCTTTTGCCGGCGAGTGGGGAATGGATGAATGTCTCGACAGTCTTTATGATCGTTTGGGACAATCCTGTATCGTGGTGGGGATTGACCATGCCGGAGAAAAGCGTATCAACGAATACAATCCCTGGAACAATGCAAGTCATGGAAAAGGAGAGGGAGTGGCTTATGCTGATTTTCTGGCGCATACCCTGAAACCTTTTATCGATCAACATTACAGAACAAGGCCGGATGCGGCACATACGGCGGTTGGCGGAAGCAGTATGGGGGCATTGATCAGTTTATATTGTCAATGGCAATACCCGGATATATTCGGCGGCGTTTGTGCGTTTTCTCCTTCCTTGTGGATAGCCCCGGAAGCCCTGGTGATGGCACAGCAATTTCAGCCGGCAACACAACCTGCCTGTTATTTGTATGTTGGCGGCAAGGAGCCTCCTGAAATGATGACAGGCGTCCGGAGCCTGGAAGCCATCCTGCAAAAAAAACAAAGCATCCGCCTCAGAACGGTGTATAGTCCGTTGGGTCAGCACCGGGAAACCTATTGGCGGCAGGAATTGTATCCTTTTTTCCGTTGGTGGTTTCAGTCATTCCCCTGAACCGGGTGCAAAACCTGGTAGGTTACTCCCTCCAATGCCAGCGCTGTGGCCGGGAATACTTCCCTGGCTTCTGTCAGAAACGGGCTGAGATCATCATATTTACTGCTGAAATGCCCGATCAGCAGTTGTCCTGCCCCGGCCAGACGGGCTATCTCTGCTGCTTCTACCGTGGTA
>CAZAOR010000128.1:0-6905 GCA_964486805.1 uncultured Sediminibacterium sp.
CGAATGGCCAAATTAGCCGCAGAAAAGACCAAACCAGCGCCGGAACCGATAGCGGTATCCAGCCCTAAGCCCCAACCGGTTGCTGAAAAAACAAGCCCGCCGCCTAACCGGGAACTGCAGAAAGAAATGCAGAAAATGCAAAGAAAGCTGGAAAATATCGAACAACAACTGCAGCAGGTTCGTGAAAAAGAGAAGCAGTTAGAAGGGGAACTGGGCAACCCGGCCATCTATGCACAGAAAGACCAGTTTCAAAAAACAGAAAGTGCTTATCAACAGGCTAAGCAGGAAAGGATGACGCTTGAACAATCGTATGAATCTGTTTTTGAAAAACTCCTGGCCATGGAAAATGGCCAGCCCTGATCAGTTTCCGATAATGGCTTTTACAAAGTCGCTGACCAGGTAGCTGATGAGTTTGCCTGTACCGGGGTCATTGCGGCCGTCTGTCAGGCGGGTAGCTCCTTCCGAGATATGCAGGTAGGCAGGTTTTGCATCCATGGCTGCATAATGAACAAACTGACGGGCATGATCCGGGTGAATGCCTATCGGACTGATGGCGCTGCTCAAGGCGAGCCGGATGCTGTCGATGTCCAGTTCAATACCGCAGAAAGTATCACTGGTAAAATCCACCGCATGTCCCACTGCCTGTAAATTACTGCGTTTGCCGTGCAGGAATTTATCTTATTAGGTTATACATTCGAGGTTAGTATTGTTCACAATATCCATCCATACATTCTGGGGCAGGTAATTTTCATGCAGACCGACCATACAATATTTTTCCAGGTAACCGTCTGCCTCTGCATAAGTGAATGCGTTCCCACTGTGACGGCCTTCCATGGGCCTGAAATCAGCATGGGCATCCAGGTTGACAACATTGATCTGTGCTATCGGGATCAGCCCTGCTTTGTACAATCCTTTTGCAGCGCCTTTGATGCAGGGATAAGCGTTGTTGTGTCCGCCGCCGATAACAATGGGTATTTTTTTATTCTGGCTCAGCAGGTGAATCAATTGTTCTACTTCCGAATCAATGGTAACCACTGCATGCCGGTATGCCTCCAGTTGCTCATCGCTGTCATGGGCATTACCGGCAATCAATTGCGCCAGATCGCTGAAGTCAAAGTGCCCGAGCAGCAGGATCGAGCCGCCTTCCAGAAAATCATTGCTTTGTATCTGCAGGAAAGATTGCAGAAAAGGCATCCAGGCGGTATCGGCGCCCCCGATACCCATATTGGCTTTGACGCCGATATCTTCCGGTATACCCAGTAATACAAAGGCGGCTGTTGACTGCCGGAGTGAAGCTTCCAGGTTGGCTGGATCTGCGATGACCTGAACCCGTTCACCCAGTTTGGTTTCAAACCGGCGGATGCGTGTCATGGACAATACATCTTTCTTCTGGTAAAAGCGGAAATGAGGGATCATGGCAGCGCAGTGATTGTGTTCTAAATATACTATATAAATTCCCCATTGATCATCACTTTCTTTATCAGGCTGGAACCTATCGCATAGGGCAGGTAGGCCACTGAAGGAATGGGCTTTGTAAAAATCAGGTTTGCTTTTTTACCTATTGTAATACTGCCTAATTCATCCCCCAGTTCCATAGCATGCGCGCCATTGAGGGTGGCGGCATTGATCGCTTCTTCAGGCAGCATCCGCATCTGTATGCAAGCCATGCTTATCACCAGATGCATATTGCCACCGGGACTGGAGCCTGGATTATAATCCGATGCCAGGGCGAGTGCACAACCTTTTTGGATCATCTCTCTGGCGGAAGGCATGGGCAACCGAAGAAAAAAAGCAGCGGTCGGCAATAAAGTACCCATGGTATCTGCATGGGCCAGGACATCCATGGCGGACTGATCCATGCATTCGAGGTGATCTACGGATATCGCATTGTTTTGCACCCCTACTGCTACCCCGCCAGATAAACTGAACTGGTTGGTATGTATACGCGGACGCAATCCCATGGCTATTCCCGCTTTACAGATCCGGTCGGTTTCTTCCGGGCTGAAAAAACCCTGCTCACAAAATACATCGATATAATCTGCCAATGCTTCTTTTTTAATCAGGGGCAGGAGTTGATTTTCGAGCATTTCCAGGTATCCGGCATGATCGTTTTTATATACGGGCGGGTAAGCATGTGCTCCCAGGAATGTTGCTTTTATCGGTATGGGAGCCTGCTTTTTCAATGCCGCAATCACCCGCAGCATTTTAAGTTCCGCATCCACTGTCAGGCCATAACCGGATTTTATTTCTACAGCGCCGGTCCCCAATAACATCAGTTCCTGTAACCTGTTCCATGCCTGGTCAAATAAAACATGCTCCGGTGTTTCCTGCAGTTTCCGGGCAGAATGGAGGATACCTCCTCCCCTTGCAGCAATTTCAGCATAACTGAGTCCCTTTATTTTGTCAACAAATTCCTCCTCCCGGCTGGCAGCAAATACCAGGTGTGTATGACTATCACACCAGCAGGGGAATATGGAAGAGCCGGCGCCAGAAATCGTTTCCCTGGGTTCCGGTGCCAGCCTTTCTATCTCCTGCATCGGGCCATAGTCCGCTATCCGGTCATCCCGGATGTACAGGAATGCCTGCTCCAGTACAGGCAATTCTGACAAAGCTTCGCCCCGCAGCAAAGGGCTGTCGGTCCGGACATTCACCAGTCTGTCAATATGCGTAATCAGGGTGTTCATAAAGGAAATTTAGACAGATTCTGCTATCCAGCCAACCTGGTAACATTACCTGGCCTATTTTTAGGGCATGATCTGTTCCTTTATCATCGTTAAGTATCCGAAAGGATTGGGCTGGGCTGGTTTATTATCTATGTTCATTTTTCGATTTTCACTTTGGTTCCGGTCTGACCTGCGTTTCTGGAAACTGATGGGCTGTGGTAAAAGCAGGAGTTTTGATTTCCACCCGGACTTCAGGCGATGGGCTGTTTTACTGGTACCTGCCTCTGATAAAGCGCCGGGAGCCGGCAGCCTGCTCACTGGCTGGTGGAAGCTTTTCCGGGCATCTATCTGGCAGGTACAACTGACCCCGGTAAACAGTCATGGGAAATGGGACGGTGATACCCTGTTTGAAGCAAGCAGGTCGGGTCAGAATCAGGCAGAAGGTCCCGTAATCGTATTGACCAGGGCTACGATCCGGTTAAAACAGGCAGCAGCATTCTGGCGGGCCGTTCCAGCAGTTGCAGAGAAGCTCTTGCAGGCAAAAGGCTTGATTTTTTCCATCGGTATCGGGGAAGTGCCCTGGCTGAAACAAGCTACGCTGAGCATTTGGGAAAACCAGGCAGATATGAAAGCTTTTGCTTACAGCCAGCAGGAACATGCGCGTGTGATCCAGCGTACCCGGCAGGAGAAATGGTACCGGGAAGAAATGTTCATCCGTTTCCGGCTTACTGATCCGGAGAATGACTTAAGCGGACTGGAGAACATCCTCCGATAATCGGCTGCCCGCCCATTATTTTTTCAAGGCCCGGATGATGGCAGCAAATTCCTCTGCCAAAAGTGAAGCACCGCCTACCAATCCGCCATCAACATCCGGTTGTGAAAACAGTTCCACGGCGTTTGCCGCTTTGACACTGCCCCCATACAGGATGGAGATTTTTTGGGCAAGATCGGCGCCGTATTGTTTGCCCAGTTCCCCGCGAATGAACGCATGCATTTCCTGTGCCTGGGCGCTGGTAGCTGTTTTACCGGTTCCGATAGCCCAGATCGGTTCATAGGCGATCACTATTTTTTGCATGGAAGCGTCGTCAAGATGGTAGAGGGACTCTTTTAATTGTTCTGCCACATACGCATTCTGTGTACCGGCTTCCCGGATCTGCAGGGGTTCTCCGCAGCAGAAAACGGGTTGGAGACCATTTGCCAGCGCCTGGTCCAGTTTCCGGGCCAGCATGGCATTGTTTTCCTGGAAATATTCCCTTCTTTCCGAATGACCGAGAATGACATATGTGACATCCATTGAACGCAGCATTTCTGCGGATACTTCCCCGGTATACGCACCGCTTTTATATTGAGAACAGTTTTGGGCAGCAATGAAAGTACCGGTTCTGCCCTTCATTTTTTCCAGCGCCATGGGGAGATAGGGAAAGGGTACGGCGAATACGGCTTGCTGGTGATCCGTTAATGTGTGCGGAGCAGCCAGGATAGCATCCAACAAAGCAGCACCCTCTTGCAGGGTCAGATTCATTTTCCAGTTAGCGGCAGCAATTTGTGTTCTCATAATTCGATAGCTTTTAGATAGCATGTTGAAAAATATATTGCAGGATTTCTTTTTCCTGCGGCATCAGATTTTGTTGTTTTAGTTTTTTCCAGTTATCAATCGCTTCCAGGGCCTTATCGAATTCATACCGGACGCCTTTCACCCCCCAACTGAATGAAGGAATGATAGTAGGTAACAGTCCTTCACCAAACACATTGGCGCTCATGCCGATCACGGTGCCAGTATTGATTGCACTGTTAATTGCTATGCGTGAATAGTCGCCCATGATCATCCCGCATTTAGTACCTGCATAGCGGTATTTCTCGGCATGAAAATCCCAAACCTTTACAGGTCCTGCTGTGTTTTTGATATTACTGTTGGTGCTGCCTGCACCAATATTACACCAGGCCCCCACGATCGTATCTCCCAGATAGCCATCATGCGCCTTGTTACTGTACCCTGTGAGAATACTGTTCTTGATCTCCCCTCCGGCCAGGCAGAATGGTCCGATACTGGTGGCTCCGTAGATGCGGCTGTTCATTTTCACCACGGATCCTGGCCCAAGATAAAAAGGCCCGCGGATGGTAGTTCCTTCCATCACTTCTGCATCCCGTGCAATGTATATCGGTCCGGTAGCAGCATTCAATGTACAATATGCCAGCCTGGCGCCTGGTTCCATAAAAACCTGATCCGGTTCGATTATGTTAACAGAATCAGGTAATCGAACAGATGGGTTCTGCTTCACCAACAAGCGAAAATCCGTACGGGAAATTTGATCATTCCATTGCACAAGTTCCCAGGGAAACCGGATCCTGCTGACTTCCTTTATTTGGGTGACTTTTCGGCAGGATTGCAGGGCTTCCCGATGGTCTTTACCCGCAATAACAGGTGCTACAGCAGCGATACAGCCGTGTTGATCCCGGAGCGCTTCCCCGGCTTGTAATTGCCTGATTGCGGACAATACCTGCTCATCAGGCAGCAGGGAAGCATCTACCCAGAGAAAATCGCCGGTACTATCCGCAGGCGGAAAGGAATATAAGGGCTGCAGATAGGGAACGGTTTGTACCCAGATTTCCTGACCAGTCCAGTACTGCCATCTTTCCCGGATGGTCAGCATCCCCATTCGCAGGTCAGCAAGGGCCCGGGTAGCCGAAAGCGGCAACAAACCATTCCGTCCGGGCGGGTCAAAAAGTATCACGGCCATTGCTGCAAAGTAACGGCATTTCCCGGCCAATCGGTTGTGCAAATCAGGGGATAAAACTTTCGTAACTTGCGGGCTCATTTGAAAAAACACCGCTATGAGCTTAGGTCAATTTGCTTATCCTTTACCCGCCAATGAGCCGGTACGTGCTTATGCCCCGGGGAGTGCCGAAAGAGCCGCTTTAAAACAGGCCCTGGCCACCCTGAAGAAAAAAGAACTGGAAATCCCCATGTATATCGGTGGTAAAGCTGTGAAGACGGGTAACCGGGTAGCCATCCATCCGCCCCATGAAACCAGCCACACACTTGGGTACTTTCATGCCGGTGATAAAAAACACGTGCAACAGGCCATTGACGCGGCATTGAAAGCAAAACAATCCTGGGCGGATTTGTCTTGGGAGTCCCGGGCCCATATTTTTCTCAAAGCCGCAGACTTCTTAGCCGGGAAATACCGCTACCAAATGAATGCCGCTACCATGTTGGGGCAAAGCAAGAATGTATTCCAGGCTGAAATTGACAGCGCTTGTGAACTGATTGATTTTCTCCGTTTCAATGTGCATTTCCTGAGCGAGATCTATCAACAGCAACCCATTTCCTCACCTGGTATGCACAACCGCATGGAATGGCGTCCCCTGGAGGGCTTTGTGCTTGCCATCACTCCGTTTAATTTCACAGCTATCGGGGGTAACCTGCCCACTTCTGCTGCGATGTGTGGCAATGTCGTTGTCTGGAAACCCGCCAACACCCAGGTATATTCTGCACAACTGTTCATGCGGATCCTGCGAGAAGCCGGTCTGCCGGATGGTGTGATCAACCTGGTATATGTTGACGGCCCCACGCTGGGTAATACCTGTTTCTCCCATCCTGATTTTGCGGGTGTTCATTTTACAGGTTCCACCGGCGTATTCAATCATATGTGGAAAACCATTGGTGAAAATATTGGCAATTACCGATCTTACCCGCGCATCGTTGGAGAAACCGGCGGTAAGGATTTTGTGCTTGCTCATGCATCTGCCAACCCGGATGCGGTTGCTACCGCCCTGGCCCGCGGTGCTTTTGAGTTCCAGGGGCAAAAATGTTCGGCGGCATCCCGTGCTTATCTGCCCAGTAACCTGGCTCCTGCCATCCTGAAAAAACTGGTTGCCGATGTACAGTCCATGAAAATGGGAACAGTCGAAGACTTCCGCAATTTCATCAATGCTGTGATCGATGAAAAAGCATTTACCAGTATTACCCGGTATATTGATCGCGCCAAGCGGGATAAAAAGGTGCAGATTCTCACAGGGGGAAAATACAGCAAGAGAACAGGCTATTTCATTGAACCGACCATCCTCCTCACCAAAGATCCCAAGTATGTGACCATGTGTGAAGAGATATTCGGGCCGGTACTGACCATTTATGTTTACCCGGCCAATGCTTTTGAGAAAACCCTGGAACTGGTCAATACCACTTCCCCCTATGCGCTGACAGGTGCGATACTGGCACAGGACCGCGCTGCCATTGAATTA
>CAZAOR010000129.1:0-2607 GCA_964486805.1 uncultured Sediminibacterium sp.
AGACAAGTTGGCATGACGAAGGTCTGAGCGTTGTCACATCTTAATCCTGCAGATATGCAAAGGCGGGGAACAACCCACCTCGAGTGCCGAAGTTCTGCATATGACATGACTTGCTGCAAATCATGGCGGGAAAGCGTGAGCGGCAAGACATACATGCAAGGGCTCGTATTTACCAGTAAGGCTGTAAGCAAACTGATATTCAGTTGTGTCAAATGCAGGATAAACCTCGTATACCTCGCCAGCGTGTTCCAGTAATGACAAGGAGTCAAGCCGTTTTGCGCACGAGCTGCATTTCAAGCAGGGCTACGCGTTGAATTGAGCACGGGCAGAACGAAATTAAGGCAAGTACACCACCTTGTGATATACCTGGAGCAGGAGAGAATAAGAATTTCGCAGACTTCTCGAGGATTGGCGAGATGACGTACTTTGCGTCCTGGACCGATCACCTACAAATGTATGAGTGGCTGCCCACAACAAAGTAATTGCACACGGCAAGCACCTGCTCAGCAGCGTATACAGCTTTCTGGCATCGAGAGCAGAGAGGGGTTCCGCCGAAACTGTTCATCCTTGAGGATCGATTCAGTCTCCGATCGGGCTACATAGGGTTCAGTGACCACGATGAGCGCAGCATTATATGGCAGTGCTTCCCAGGGGCATTACGTCTATTGCACTTCATTCTTAGGACGTATGACAGGAGTAGCAAGTTTCCACCGCTTTGTAGGCGGCTGTGTGAAATCTTTTGTATCATAATCCCACGTAGAATGTAGTCGAGCTTCGGCAACCGTCGTCGTTTGATCTGGGGCACTAGCACCTTGCAGACGATTCCAAGGGGCCGGAACTCCCGGGCCATAAACAAGTGTTTGCGTCCCGGAGAGTGATGCGCGCTCTAGAGGTGGCGGAGGCGCCATTCGCGCAACGCGAGAATGAACATGTTTCTGACGCGAATTAGTCGTTGAAAGAGGAAATGACGGTAGGAAGACGTACAGGTATTAGATGCTCAGATAAAGGCACAACCAAGGGGCGACTGAAAGTTGTTGACGTGCACGAGGGGCCATCGCCACGTAGAGGTCGAGTCTCCACAGGAGGAAGCGGAAGATCTGCTGAGTCTTCGGAAACCATTGGGTGCGCGGGATAAGGCGCGGATATGCGGGGATCTGAGGGACAAGAAAATGCGAATAGGGTGTCAGGCGTGGTGTTCGCTTCTGCAGTCTCTTGGAGCAGACTCATGGCCATTTCATGACGGGAGGGATTAGACGAGGATGAAAAGGTAGAGGGGTTGTCAATGGTGTGCTTGAAAGCCCTAATGAGAGTGGCGTGAGATGAGGATGCGCCATGTGAAGACTCTTGTCGCGCCGCCGCTGGAGGCAGGTGCCATTCAGCAACACTCGCTAGCGATGACTGGTCGTAACGGATTGTTTGCTGGTAGTCAACACTTGTGGAGCTCGGCATCGGAGGAGGAGAGAGTCTTGCTTCCACACGATGGACAGGCTCTTCCACAACCATGGGAGAGGGCTCGACGACCTGTGTGGTGTCGTCTCCAGGGAATGGAGGCAAAAAGCTTGGGATGTACGGAGGCGGCGTGCTTGTATGTAGTACGGGTGATGATCCGGGTGATGCCTGGAGCGGTGCAACGGGCGATGGAGATCGCGGGGGTGATAACATTTCCGGAACACTTTCATCATCATCAACTGTGCTGCTCAAAGGGGCATATACAAGGGGGATAGAATTGAGATTATCCGGCCGAGTGCCTTCGTGTAGTTGAGCTTCAAGCGTGTTAGTAGTGAATCGTCTGAGTCCAGAAATGGTTACTGACCTCGCAACTCAGCTAGTTCATCCATTCGCCTCGCAGTCTTAGTAGCGTATCTCGCCAATTCCTTGCCCTCACCACTAGCGAACCCATGCAGCTCTTCCAAGGTTACACCGAGCTCTTCTAGGGCTGCCAGCGCATCGCGCGCCGTGAACACTGTTCGACCAGAGTGATTTGCATAGTTGGAGCATGTTGCAGCCAATAATAGAAGATATTTCGATAGAAGATCAGTAAGCACAACAGTGGCTTGTGCGGATGACCGGGTAAACGAATGTGCATGCAATGTCCTGTGGGCAACTGCAGCAAGAAATTGGGTTGATACCACGGCCTCCATTCGTCGGCATTTGCCGTACTTGCGAGCCACTTCGTTCGACGTTCGGCTTCCGACACTCTGCGAATGCGAGGTCCAGGAAAAGCGATCTAGGTCCGAGAGTCCTTTCAGGCAACTTGACACCAAGCTGCCCTTCCCTCTTTTGTCTCTCGTAGCCACTCTTTCACAGTTTGCCGTTCAAAACATTTGAGCGTTACTTAGATGGTGGCTAACAAGTACGGCTGATTAGTGGGATTCTGATTTACATATGACTCAGATGCTCAATGCCAAAGTAGCGCATCAGTAAATCATCACCGAGCAACGTTGTACATTAGGCGCCCACTCCCGGAAATATTCCATGTGTGTCTCGTCAGCCGCAATCGCTACTTAGTTCCACGGGCCAGATCTCTGCGAAACATTTACTATGTATTTCAAAAGTGTTCTGGGAGAGAGGCGTACCCGAATGCCGCCTCCACGCATGACTTGATCT
>CAZAOR010000130.1:0-2581 GCA_964486805.1 uncultured Sediminibacterium sp.
AACAGGGATCGCTGGTATTGGTTGTTTCAGCCATGGGCGGTATTACAGACCTGTTACTCAAAACAGGAACAGCGGCTTCTAAAGCCGATGAATCATATAAAACCTATCTGCAGGAAATGGAAGCCCGTCACCTGGATGCTGTGCGGGAACTGCTGCCGATACAACAACAAAGCGCTACACTCAGTCAGGTGAAACAACAGTTCAATGAACTGGAGGGTATTTGTGATGGAGTGTTTCTTCTCGGCGAATTTTCCGATCGTACGCGCGACAGGATTGTCAGTTTCGGAGAACTGCTTAGTTCCGGTATCATCCAGGCAGCATTGCAGGCCGCCCATCTGCCGGCAGTATGGATCGACAGCCGGCAGGTAATACGCACCGACAGCCGTTTCGGCAATGCGGCTGTGCAGACAGCGGTTACCGAAAAGAATATCGTATCCTTTATCAACAGCCATCCCGCTTCTTTATATGTGGCGCCCGGATTCATCGCATCCGATGATCAACAGAATACTACCACCCTGGGCCGGGGCGGATCAGATTATACCGGTGCAATTTTTGCCTCTGCCCTGCAGGCTGCTGTGCTGGAAATATGGACCGATGTAAGCGGTATGATGACCGCCGATCCACGAATGGTGCAGAATGCCAGGCCTATCCATCAGATATCTTATCAGGAAGCTATGGAGCTTTCACATTTCGGTGCCAAGATCATTTACCCGCCTACGATCCAGCCAGTGATGGCGAAAAATATACCGGTGTGGGTAAAAAACACTTTTGAGCCGGAGGCTGATGGTACCTTGATACAAACTGAAACACCATCGGGAGGCGGGGTTATCCGGGGTATTTCCAGTATCAATGCCATCTGCCTGTTAAGCCTGGAAGGCAGCGGCATGATCGGTATTCCCGGATTCTCCAAGCGGCTGTTTGAGGCTTTGGCCACCGAAAGGGTGAATGTGATTCTGATTACGCAGAGTTCCTCCGAGCATTCTATTTGCGTGGGTGTTAATGAAGCAGATGCACAGAAAGCCAAACAGGCTATTGATTCGGCCTTTGAATATGAGATTCGCGTGGGCCTTGTTGACCCGCTTCGGCTGGAAACCGGCCTTTCCATCATTGCGCTTGTAGGAGAACAGATGAAAAGCCACCCGGGTATCAGCGGAAAAATGTTTGGCGTGCTGGGCCGGAATGGCATCAATGTAAGAGCTATCGCACAAGGTTCTTCGGAAAAGAATATCTCTGCGGTCTTGTCTGCGCGGGACGTACAAAAGGCATTGAATGTTTTGCATGAAGAGTTTTTTGAATCCACCTATAAGCAGTTAAACGTATTCATTGCCGGTACTGGTAATGTTGGCGGTAAGCTGCTGGCACAGATCCGGCAACAATTGGCCTATTTGCAGCAGGACCTCCGCTTGCAGATTCGCATCATCGGTTTAGCCAATAGCCGGAAACTGTTGATAAAGGAGGATGGTATTTCATTGGATAACTGGAAATCATACCTGGAGGCCGCGCCGAACGGGCATATCCTGGAATTTATACAGGAAATCATCCGGAAAAACCTGCGTAACAGTGTGTTTGTGGATGTGACCGCCAATGCGGCTGTAGCCGGTGTATATGGCCGCCTGCTCGAAAAAAGCATTGCGGTGGTGGCCTGTAATAAGATAGCCTGTTCATCTGACTATGCTTCTTATCAGCAACTGAAGTCCCTGGCAAGGGAATACAATACTTTATTCCTCTTCGAAACCAATGTTGGCGCTGGTCTTCCGGTCATCGGCACCCTGAATGATCTGTTGCGGAGCGGTGATAAAGTCAACCGGATTCAGGCGGTATTATCCGGCACGCTCAATTTTGTATTCAATCATTACAATGCCACCCAGCCCTTTGCAGAAGTGGTGCGACAGGCCCAGTTGGAAGGATATACCGAGCCGGATCCGCGACTGGACCTGGGTGGTACGGATGTTATGCGCAAGATCATGATCCTCTCTCGCGAAGCGGGTCAAAAGATTGAGATGGAAGATATAGAGAACAGCGCTTTCCTGCCTGCTTCCTGCTTTGCGGGAAGCGTGGATGATTTTTATGCAGAAATGGCCAGACAGGAGGGGCATTTCCAGGCATTGTATCACGCAGCAGCCGCTAAGAACTGCAAACTGAAATTTGTAGCCAGCTATGAAAATGGCAAGGCGAAAACAGGCTTGCAGCATATTCCGGCCGACTCCGATTTTTACCATCTCTATGGCAAGGATAACCTTGTATTATTTTATACTGACCGATATCCGGAACAGCCGCTTGTGATCAAGGGGGCAGGAGCAGGTGCCGATGTAACTGCTTCCGGAGTATTTGCCGATATCATTCGCGTAGCAAGATAAAGACCACCTATGCAATACCTGTTCTATCCACAAAGACAATGGCTGCCGGCAGATACCGGAAGTAATGGTATTACCGTTCAGGCACCCGCCACTGTTGCGAACCTGGTATGCGGATTTGATGTATTGGGCTTTGCGGTAGCAACTCCTTATGATAGCATGCACCTGCAGCTGCGCAGCGAGCCGGGGATCAGCATACGCAATGAGGACGAATTCCAATTGCCAAC
>CAZAOR010000131.1:0-5323 GCA_964486805.1 uncultured Sediminibacterium sp.
TCATCCTCTTTGGTCACTGGATTGATTTTTACCAGATGGTGATGGGCAGCCTTTCCAAAAACAATGTAACATTAGGCTGGCTTGATTTCGGTATCCTGGCGCTGTTTGTAGGGATGATGATACATTTCGTGGGCCGTTCGCTCGCAAGCAAACCACTGATTGTAAAATATCATCCTTTCTTCAAGGAAAGTGTGATCCACCAGGTGTAAGATTTGTAAACTGAAAGTTGTTTTAAGATAATACTGATAGCGATATGACAATGTTTTTAACCGTAGCAGTGATTGCGCTGATCTTTATCGTAATCTTCCAGATTGCCAAAGCCAGCGAATATGTATCCGTGCTGAAAGGAGAGGGCCAGAGCCGCAGGCAGAACAATAAGATCAACGGCTTCCTGATGGTGGCTTTCCTGGTACTGGGCATGATCGGTGTTTGGTACTGCAATAAGCTGTACTATCATAAAACACTGCTGCCCGTTGAATCAGCCAGTGTGGAAGGTACCCGAGTAGACAGTATGCTCTGGATTACCCTGGCAGTTACCGGCCTGGTATTTATCGCAACACAGGCGGTATTGTTCTGGTTTGCTTATAAATACCAGGAGAATCCGCAACGCAAGGTTTTTTATTATCCCCATAACAATAAGCTGGAAGTGTTATGGACAATCATCCCGGCTATCGTTCTGACAGTCCTGGTGGTAATGGGTTTGCGTAACTGGTTCCTGTTCACGGGTGATGCCCCTAAAAATGCCATGACCGTAGAAATCACCGGCAAACAGTTCAACTGGATTTATCGCTACCCGGGCAAAGACGGCGCATTCGGGAAAAAATATTACAAGAATATCGACGATGCCAACGGAAACATGCTGGGCCTCCAGTGGGATGATCCCCTCGGTCATGATGATGTGGTGGAATCTGAAAAAATGATGCTCGTAAAAGGCCGCCCGGTAAAACTGGTGATTGGTTCCCGGGATGTGGTACATGATGTTGGCCTCTCAGCTTTCCGTATGAAGATGGACGCTGTACCGGGTATTCCTACAACCATGTGGTTTACTCCCCAGTTTACGACCAAGGAAATGCGTGAAAAAACCGGTAACCCGAATTTTGTATATGAGATCAGCTGCGACCAGATGTGCGGAAACGGCCACTTCTCTATGCGGGGTATCATTGATGTGGTTGACCAGGAAGAGTTTGATGCCTGGATGGCCAAACAGAAACCTGCTTACCTGCAGGCCAACCCGGATAAGGACCCGGACAATATTAAATCCGACAGCACCAAACTGGCTGTTAAACCTGCCGATGCTGCAACAAAAGCTACGGCAAAAATGTAATTGAATTGATGATGTTTCTTACCGGCCCGGCCGGGAGATATCTATAAAAGCACTTTTAAAGAAACGAGTATGAGTAACGAAGCAGTTCTGCACGCACCCGCGGAAACAGTTCACGAGCTGCATGGTGAACATCATGAGCACCATCACCACGAGACTTTTATTACCAAGTATGTATTCAGCCAGGATCATAAAATGATCGCGAAGCAATTCCTGATCACAGGGATGTTCTGGGCTGTTTTGGGTGGATTGATGAGTGTACTCTTCCGTCTGCAACTTGGCTACCCCGATGCTACTTTCCCCTGGCTAGAAAATATTCTCGGACATTGGGCCAAAGGCGGCCGAATTCAGCCCGAAGCCTATTATGCATTGGTGACCACCCATGGTACCGTACTGGTATTCTTCGTATTGACAGCAGGCCTGAGCGGTACATTTGCTAATTTCCTGATTCCTCTGCAGGTTGGCGCGCGCGATATGGCATCGCCTTTTCTCAACATGTTGAGCTACTGGTTCTTCTTCGCTGCCAGTGTGGTTATGCTGTCTTCCCTGTTTGTGGAAACCGGTCCCTTCAGCGGCGGCTGGACAGCCTATCCCCCCCTCAGCGCCCTGGGTGATGCTTCTCCCGGATCCAAGACCGGCATGGATCTCTGGCTGGTCGCCATGGCACTGTTCGTGGTATCCTCGCTGTTAGGCGGCCTGAACTATATCGCTACTATCCTGAATATGCGCACCAAGGGCATGAGCATGACCCGTTTGCCGCTTACCATCTGGGCGCTGTTTTTCACAGCCGTACTGGGTGTACTTTCCTTCCCGGTATTGTTCTCCGGCTTTATCCTGCTGATCTTCGATCGTAATTTCGGTACTTCATTCTACTTGTCAGATATCTTTATCGCAACCACCAATACAGCCCTGCCCAATGAAGGAGGCAGTGCCATCCTGTACCAGCACCTGTTCTGGTTCCTGGGGCACCCGGAGGTATATATTATCCTTTTGCCGGCCATGGGTATGGTGTCAGAAATACTTTCCGTGAACTCGCGAAAACCCATATTCGGCTATATGGCCATGATCGGTTCTTTGTTCGCGATTGCCATCCTGGCCTTCCTGGTATGGGCACACCACATGTTCGTAACCGGATTGAATCCCTTCCTGGGTTCTATATTCGTGCTGTTGACCCTGATGATCGCCGTACCTTCAGCCATCAAGGTGTTTAACTGGCTTACGACGATCTGGCGCGGTAACCTGCGCTTTACTCCGGGCATGCTATTCGCCATCGGTTTTGTGAGCCTGTTTATTTCCGGTGGTTTAACCGGTATCTGGCTGGGTAACTCAGCCCTGGACATCCACCTGCATGACACTTATTTTGTAATCGCTCACTTCCATATTGTAATGGGCGTGGCTTCCATGTTCGGTATGTTCGCAGGTATCTATCACTGGTTCCCGAAAATGTATGGACGTTACCTGAACAATACCCTCGGATACGTGCATTTCTGGATAACAATAGCAGGTGCTTACCTGATCTTCTGGCCCATGCACTATGAAGGCCTGGCCGGAATGCCCCGTCGCTATTACGATTATACCAACTGGGAAAGCTTCAAGCAGTTTGCAGAATTGAATAAATTTATCAGTACTGTTGCCATGATCGTGTTTGCAACCCAGATACTGTTCCTGCTGAATTTCTTCTATTCTATTTTCAAAGGCAGAAAAGTAACCGACCAGAATCCCTGGAAATCCAATACATTGGAATGGACAACACCGATCCGCCCCGGCCACGGGAACTGGCCCGGCGAGATCCCGGAAGTACACCGTTGGGCGTATGATTATGGTAAGGACGGACAGGAATTTATATCCCAGGTAACACCTGTGGGGGCAGAAGAAAGTCACCATTGATAACCAGCGGGATGCACGTCATTCCCGGAAATTGCTATCAGATGCTCCCCGATGTGGGAGCATCGTTTTTACAAGCGGAAGCGGAACATGAGTAAACACATGACAGCTACGATCAATCCTTCGGAATCCACTTCGTTTTCCATTGCCTCCAAGGTGAAGGATTACTTCCAGCTCATCAAATTCACGCTGAGCTTTACCGTTGTGTTCTCCTGTGTGATCTGCTACCTGCTGGCACCGAATATTGTAGCCTATGACTGGCAGATGATCGGCCTCCTTTTCCTGGCCGGGATGCTGATTACCGGCAGTGCCAATGCTATCAACCAGGCGGTCGAAAAAGATACAGATGCCGTCATGAAGCGTACATCCCGCAGGCCCGTGGCAGACGGCCGGATGAGCCAGCAGGAAGCTTATGCTTTTGCAACAGTAGCCGGTTTGGTGGGTGTCGGGATGATCGGCTGGTTTTTTCGAACAGAAGACGGGTTTAACTGGAACGCAGCCCTGCTTTCCGCATTCAGCTTGTTCCTGTATGCATTCATTTATACTCCGCTAAAGAAAATCAATTCCATAGCAGTATTGGTAGGTGCATTTCCGGGCGCCTTGCCCTGTCTGATCGGCTGGGTAGCGGCAACCGGTGTGCTGAACCCATTTGCCCTGATACAGGTGAACGGCCATGCTTATCCCAATATGGGAGGATGGGCTTTGTTCGCCATCCAGTTTCTCTGGCAGTTCCCGCATTTCTGGGCCATTGCCTGGGTGGCACATGGTGATTACAGTAAAGCCGGGTTTAAATTACTCCCGGCGGACAAGGGTCCTACCCGTTTTACAGCGGTTCAGGGCATCATGTATTCCGTGCTGATGATTCCTGTGGGCATGCTTCCCTATTATTTCGGCATGACCGGAATGGTCAGTTTCTGGATATTGCTGGCTGCAAACGGGTTTATGGTGCTGCAAAGCATGCGTCTTTACCGGGAAATGAACGCAAAAGCTGCCCGGCGTGTGATGTTCAGCAGCTATATCTACCTGCCGGTAGTATTGCTGTCACTGCTGGCAGATAAAATTGGATAACTGAAAATGATGAGCGAAAAATCGAAGCGCAGCGGAGATCATCCCGCCTTCGGCGGGATGAAAATATAAAAGGGAAGACTTGCTAAGCGAGGTATTCCATGCCGGCAGCAAGATTCATTTTCTTTTTTCACGGACAATTGAATTAAATATGATCGCATTGCAAACACAACCAAAAAGAATCCACCCGCATAAGTTTACACTCTGGGTGGCGATGGGCAGTATTGTGATGATGTTTGCCGCTCTCACCAGTGCCTATATCGTTAAAAAGAACCAAAGTAGTTGGCTGGAGTTCGACCTGCCCCGTATTTTCTGGTTATCAACCGTCGTAATCCTGACAAGCAGTGTAACGATTCACCTGGCCAAAAAAGCATTTGAAGCAAGGGAAATGGGCCGTTACCGGACCCTGGTTACTGTAACTGCGGCCCTGGGGGTCTTGTTCCTGGTTTGTCAGGTTATTGGGTTCAGTGACCTGGAAAGCCGGAATATTGCCCTGGTTGGCGCCCGCAGCAATTCCGCTGCTTCCTTCCTGTTCGTGATCACGGGGCTGCACATGCTGCACGTATTGGGGGGCGTAATAGCCCTGCTGGTGCTTTTTATACGGGCTTTTTCACTGCGGGTGAAGAACTACAGTGTACTGCCGATAGAACTGGTGGGTACCTACTGGCATTTTGTAGACCTGCTCTGGATCTATCTTTTCATCTTTTATCACTGGGTGGGATAGGAAGAAAAAAATGGATTTTATGTACCTTATTTGATGACTAGCCAATATTTTTGTAACGAAATTTCAGAAGTAAACCATGTCAACAGCAACAGCAACAGTAACAACCGGTAAAATGTGGGGTGGGGGAAAGAGCCCCTTTAATGTGGAATACGGGAAATTGATGATGTGGTATTTCCTGATGAGTGATGCTTTCACATTCGGCGCCTTCCTGATCGCCTATGGCACCGTTCGTTTTTCTACCAACGGCTGGCCCGACCCGAATCATGTATTTAATGCATTCCCTTTCGCTCCGGAAGGCGTTCACGCCCCCCTGGTGTTTGTGAGCATAA
>CAZAOR010000132.1:0-4070 GCA_964486805.1 uncultured Sediminibacterium sp.
GGCAGCACGGCTAATTTTACCGGGGCCAGTTTCTGGGGAATATGCATAACGACCCGGCTATCTTTGCTGCCATCCTCCTTAACAATCGTTTCCTCGTCATACGCGTGTGAGAGAACCAACAGGAACATCCTGTCTAGTCCGATAGAGGTTTCAATTACATAAGGCACATAGTTCTGGTTGATCTCGGTATCGAAATACTGTAATTTCTTCTTGCTGTATAACTGATGCTGGCTGAGATCAAAATCGCTGCGGGAATGGATGCCTTCCACTTCCTTGAAACCAATGGGGAATTCATATTCAATATCGCAGGCTTCCTTGGCATAGTGTGCCAGCTTCACATGATCATGGTACCGGTATTTTTCCGCAGGGATGCCCAATTCCGTATGCCATTTCAACCGGGCTTCTTTCCAGTACCGGTACCATTCTCCTTCCGTGCCGGGGCGAACGAAGAACTGCATCTCCATCTGCTCAAACTCGCGCATGCGGAAGATGAATTGCCGGGCTACGATCTCATTGCGGAATGCTTTCCCGGTTTGTGCAATACCGAAGGGAATTTTCATTCGCGCTGATTTCTGGACATTCAGGAAATTCACAAAAATGCCCTGTGCGGTTTCGGGCCGGAGGTAGATCGTATCGGATTCTTCCGCTACAGAACCTAACTGGGTAGAGAACATCAGGTTAAACTGGCGGATATCCGTCCAGTTGGCGGTACCGCTGATGGAACAAACGATCTTTTGATCCAGGATCAGTTGTTTCAATGCGGAAAAGTCCTCTGCTGCTAACAGTCGGTCCATTTCAGCAATCAATGCATCTGCCGCTTTTTCGCCTTCCGGGCCTGATGCACGCAGCGTATCAGCCCGGGCTTCCAATAAATGATCAACCCTATAGCGCTTTTTACTATCCTTATTATCGATCATCGGATCGCTGAAATTATCCACGTGCCCGCTGGCTTTCCAGGTAGTCGGATGCATGAAGATAGCGGCATCAATACCCACAATATTCTCATGTATTTGCGTCATGCTCTTCCACCAGTGATCCCGGATATTCTTCTTGAGTTCACTCCCATAGGGACCATAATCATACACAGCGCTTAATCCGTCATAGATCTCACTGCTCGGGAAAACAAACCCATACTCTTTTGCATGGGAAATAATCGCCTGGAACCGGCTTTCGGAAACTGTACTCATGGGCGCAAAAATAAGTGATTCCCGTCCTGAGCCGGCATTTTTCCCGGTTCTGCCTGTCTGTCCCCAAAAAACATTGCTAAGCAGAAAAATGCTATAGATTTAAGGCTTATAAAAACACTGCTATGCGAAAAACCCTGTTTTTGATACTTTGCTGCCAGACCCTGGTCGTCTGGGCGCAAGAGCCGACGGAATACCCCTCCGATTATTTATCCGCCGCTTTTCATGCCGGAAGACGAGCCGCTTTCCGGGAGAAGATGCCGGCGAATTCCCTTGCGCTTTTCTTTGCTTCCCAGGTACGGAACCGGAACAATGATGTGGACTATGCTTATGCCCAGAATAAGAACTTTTGGTATTTAACCGGCCTGGATGAACCCAATTCCCTGCTGATCCTCAGTAAAGAACCCATCACCGTACTTGGTGAAACCGGTACGGAATTCCTCTTTGTACAACCCCGGAATCCGCAGCGGGAAATGTGGACGGGCAAGATACTGGGGGTAGATGGGGTGAAAGCGCTTTGCCAGATGAACCAGGTGTTTACGCATGATCAGTTTGACGCACAAACCATTGACTTCTCCCATTTTGAGAAAGTGCTGACGAATTTCCGGAATGAACAAATCCTCACTACCTACTACCCGGGCAGAACGGGGATGGATCCACTGTCGCACATGGCCAGCCTGGTTGATGCCTCCCTGAAACAATTGCAGAAAGAGCCGGATCAGCGTGATCTGCTAACGATCATGAATGGGCTCAGGGGGATCAAACAGCCGGAAGAGATTGCCCTGATGGAAAAAGTAGTAGCGATGAGTGTACAGGGCCACCGCGAAGTGATGAAAGCAGTGAAACCGGGTATGCGGGAATACCAGGCACAGGCAGTGATGGAGTACTGGTTTAAAAAGAACGGGGCCGAATATGTTGGTTACCCCAGCATCAATGGTTCCGGACCCAATTCCTGCATCCTGCACTATGAATCCAATCAGCGGCTGATGCAGAATGGCGATCTGTTATTGAGTGACTGTGCTGCTGAATACCATGGTTACAGTGCTGATGTTACGAGAACCATCCCCGTGAATGGCAAATTTTCCCCTGAACAGAAAATAATTTATGAACTGGTATTGGAAGCCCAGGACTCTGCTTTTTTGCAATGCAAACCTGGTAACCTATTTACCGATCCCCATGCTGCTGCACAACGGGTGGTCGCCAGAGGATTAATCCGGCTCGGCATCATCCAGGATGCAACCCAGGTTCGTACCTATTTCCCGCATGGTACTTCTCATCACCTGGGGCTGGATGTACATGATATGGGCGGAAGAGGCAAACTGGAACCTGGCGCCATCTTTACGGTTGAGCCGGGTATTTATATTGCTCCCGGCAGTAAGTGTGATAAAAAATGGTGGAATATCGGGGTACGTATTGAGGATGATGTTGTGATTACACCCGAAGGGTATAGGAATCTTTCGGCCGGGGCACCGCGCACAGTAGCCGAAATTGAAAGCCTGCAAAAACAGAAAAGTATTTTTAAATAGCGAACCGTTTGTTCTGTATGCGGGATGCCGGCTTACTGCAACTTTTCATTGTTGCGGTGCCGGTCGGCGTCCCGCTTGTTTTTTTTGCCAAAGTTCTTTTCCAGCGCGTCTGTGAGGTTAACGCCTGTTTGATTGGCAATCGCCAGCAGCACCCATAAAACATCGGCCATCTCATCTGCCAGTTCCCTGCCTTGATCGCTTTCCTTGAATGATTGCTCGCCATAAAGGCGCACCATCAAACGGCTGAGTTCTCCCACTTCCTCCATGAGGATACCGAGATTGGTCAGTTCACCGAAATAACGAACGCCAGTCGTCTTTATCCAGTTATCTACCTGTTCCTGTGCTGCCTGAATAGTCATGGGGCTGATTTTTTGGGGTGTATACCGCCATACACCAATTTGATCTTCATTATGGTGGCAATGGATTCGGCTCTTTGCCTGATCGTTTCTGCTTTATCCCCGCTGAAGTTCTCATCAACCGTTTCTTTAAACAGTTGCACCCAACGGTTGAAATGTTCGTCCCGGAATGCGCATTTTTCCTGTAAATGCGCATGCACGGCAAATGTATCCCCGTGATAACGGTTTACTCCAAAAATGATTGTTTCCCAAAAATCAGTGATACGGGGAATATGGGTCACGAGATCCAGTTGCACGACTTCTGTAAAATAATGACCGATAACAGGATCCTGCATCGCTTTTGCATAAAATGCATGCATCAGCTTCTCCAGGTCCTGGCGGTTTTCAATATCTGATTTTCTGGCTGTCATCTGCTACTCCTTGTTCCTGCTATCGATAAAAATAGTGACCGGCCCGTCATTTAGAAGCGCAACCTGCATATCAGCGCCGAAAATACCCGTTGCCACGGGTTTCCCGAGGTCCTCTTGTAATTGCGCGATCATAGCCTCATACAAAGGTATGGCAACGGGCGGTTTGGATGCTTTGCTATAAGATGGCCGGTTCCCTTTTTTAGTACTGGCATGCAGCGTAAACTGGCTTACGAGCAGTATTTCTCCCTGGATATCCAGGACGCTCCGGTTCATGACCCCCTCCGAATCATTGAATATCCGCAGTTGCACGATCTTGGCGCTTAGCCAACGAACATCTTCCAGGCTATCCGCATCCTCCACTCCCATCAAAACCAATAACCCCTGACCAATATCACCGGTTAGTTTTCCTTCCACGGTTACTGAAGCCTTTTGAACTCTTTGGATCACTACACGCATACATCAGGTCTTTATCCGAACTTTATGTTATGAAGATAGATATTCGGCCCGAGATCGTATTCCAGACCGCAAGGAGCGGCGGGAAAGGGGGCCAAAATGTGAACAAGGTGGAGACGATGGTAGAAGGCCGATGGGATA
>CAZAOR010000133.1:0-4386 GCA_964486805.1 uncultured Sediminibacterium sp.
CGGAAACCGTTGACATTACCGTATCCCATCGAATAATCCTCCTGTATACCCGCCTGTACCAATTTCCGGTAATCTTCCGGTAACTGAAAGGAGAGGTAATGAAACCGCGAACGAAACAAGGGTTTGCCCAACACCGATTCAAGCGCCTGCTTTTCACGCGGAAACAATCCGGGTTGTTTTCCGCTTTCGCGGGACGGATGCCAACCCACGGGATACCGGTCGGAAAGTTTCCGGAAAAGCTGCCGGATCGCAGGGTTCTTTAACAGCAGGTTCTTGTCTTCCGGTCCTTTTTGCAGCAGGCCCAGCAGAAAAAATACAGGCGGGGTGGAATCACGGTGCAGCGCATCGATCCAGGAATAGATGTCAAAAGGGTCTTCTGTACGGCCGCTGTACACATTCCCTCTTTCCAATACCCGATCAAGCTGACCGGTCAGCAAATCCCTGTAAAAGCCAAAGACGGATTTCCACAAAGGATGATACCGATAAGCATACGCGATATCAATATCATAGGTAGGCTGAAAACGAAATGTTTCCTCGGCGGGTATTGCATCCTGCATAAAAAACTGCGACAATATATCACGGCATACATGCATCCAGCAATTGATCAAAGGTTTTTGGAGAAATCCGTCCCGGTAAGCAAGACTTTGTTCCGGGATGAACCGGTCATAGGCATCTTTTTGATGCGGCAGATACTCTTCATAGCGGCTGAGCAGGTAAAAAGCTGCTGAGAATATATCAAATCCCAAGTCATCAGCAGTAGCAAAATAAGCTGGAAGGGATTGCCATTGTATGACCGGCATTTCAACCGGACGGATATGGCTTTCTTCCAGCAGGCCTGAAGGGTGCACCCGGAAGGTACCGGGAATTTTTTCCGTGCTGTAATTGATTTTAATACTGCCGGCTTGGTTCAGCACGGAGGGAGATGTTACAACGGGCAGACCCGGAAAAAGTGTTGCAACGATGTATTCCAGCCGGGGGCTTGAAACCGGGGTGTATAAACAACCTGCCGATGACCAGTCATTGGATGACATATCCTTTTATTTATGCGGTTCAGTCTGCCCGGCGGCGTTGTTTCCACATTTCATTGAATGTTTGGGGACTGAAATCCAATGCTGCCCGATGTGCAGTCCAGCCTTTAAACACCCGGTTTACCAGCCAGTTTTTCATCCGCTGATTCCCCATATTCATCAATGAGCGGTTGAGGCTGGCCGATTTCCAGACTTTCCAGGCAAGACGTTCCGTTAAACCGCTGGCTCCCTTCACCACTGCCTCATGCCGGTTATCCAGCAAGAGTTCATGGAGGTTGATACGCACAGGACACACTTCCGTACAATTACCACAAAGAGAGGAAGCGTAGCTAAGATGTTTATAGTCCTCAATTCCTTTCAGGTAGGGTGTAATCACTTTTCCGATCGGGCCGCTGTAAGTCGTTTCATAGGAATGACCGCCGATGTTCTTATAAACCGGGCAGGCATTCAGGCAGGCACCGCAACGGATGCAATACAAGGCTTCGCGTGTATGCGGGTTTTCCAGCAGGTTGGTTCTTCCGTTATCCAGCAGAATCACATACATTTCTTCCGGTCCGTCCTGCTCCCCCGCCTGCCTGGGTCCGGTTACAAGGGTATTATAGGAAGTAATACGCTGACCGGTTCCGTATGTAGCCAGCAAAGGCCAGAACATTGGCAGATCGTTGATGGAGGGCAGCACTTTTTCAATGCCGGTAATCACAATATGTGTTTTAGGCCAGGCACAGCTTAACCGGGCGTTTCCTTCATTTTCGGTAACGGCCACTCCGCCGATATCCGCTATAATAAAATTAGCGCCGGTTACCCCTACTTCTGCCTGCACATATTTTTCCCGCAATATCTTCCGTGCCACCTGGGTCAATTCTTCGGGGGATAAACCGGAAGGGGTTCCCAGTTTTTCTGCAAACAATCTCGCTACGTCTTCCTTGCTTTTATGCATGGCGGGCGTAACGATATGGTAAGGTGGTTCTTCATCCAGTTGCTGAATATATTCGCCCAGGTCCGTCTCCACACTCTCTATACCCATCTGTTCCAGGTAATGATTCAGGTGGATTTCCTCTGTCACCATGCTTTTACTCTTCACCACGGTTCTGCATTGCTTTTCCCGGCAGATTTGTCCAACCGCTTCCAGCGCCTGTTCTGCGGTTTCTGCCCAAATCACTTTTCCGCCCCGGGCAGTCAGTTTACGTTCGAATTCTTCCAGGTAACGATCCAGGTGTTCCAGGGCTTCCCATTTCCGGTTTTTCGCTATTTCCCTTGCCGTCATCACCTCGCCGCCAAACTGCTGCTTGCCCTGGGGCACTACGGCATTGTATTTGCCGATATTGAAATTGATTTTTCTGCGGTGATCGAGATCAGCAGCTTTGATCGTACTTTTTGCAATAAAAGAGGCGGCGGTTTCTTTCATATTGACGGAGTTTCAAATACCAGGTTCCATTATTTTTTCGAACTTGCCAGATGAGCAGCACTGGCTTCCAGCGCATCATAAAAGGCGGGACCGTATTTCCTGATCAATGCTTCTTTGAGGAAAACATAAACCGGCATTTTCAGTTTCTTCCCTAAGGAACAGGCTGCTTTACAAAGGTCTTCGCGCGGTTCATAATTCAGGTATTCCACCTCGGGATCTCTCCTGCTTTTTTGCAGTTTGATCGGGAAAAGATGACAACTAAGCGGCTTCTTCCAGGCAAGTTTTCCATCCTGCCAGGCTTTTTCAATGCCGCACTGGATGACTCCTGCCGCATCGCGGTATCCGTAAGCGCAGATACCTCCATTGATGGTGGGTGTTACCCAACCGAAAGATCGATCATACACATAAAGCCCTTGTCGCTCGATTTCGGCCAATCCCTCCTTGCTCAGGTAAGGCCTGATAACCTCAAAATGTTGCTTCAGTTCCTCGAGTTCCCATTTCTCCATGGGCGCACCTGCGTCACCGTCTTCACAACAGCCCCCTTTGCAACGACTGAGATCACATACAAATTGCTCTTCTAAAATCTCGTCACTGATCAGTTTATTATCTATTGCAATCATGAGCCGGCTGGATTCCGGTAAAGATACGCCCCAATGGTTAATTACGCCAACGAAAGGTATGGATGAGGTGTTTCATATCCTGCAGCAAAAAGCGGTTGACAATACCCAGGGAATCCTCATTGGGTGTTGCATCAAAATACAGGGCTCCGCGGAGAAAATGACGGGTGGTATCGCTCAGGAAAAACTGGTTGGCTGTAGCCACATCACCCCCAACGGTAAAAAACACACCGTGTACCCGGTTGGGGGTACTGATCAGTGAATCATCAATGGAATAGGCTTTGGACGCATGTTTATCTGTCAATTCAAAGCAGTTTTTTACCAGGGTATCGAAATTATTTTTACCGATCTCCTTATAACTTACATAAATACGGCCGTGGAATTGCGGAAAATCCACATTGATCCACCAGGGATTTTCCGTAGGATCACCAAAAAAAGTACTGTCGCGCACCACCCGCGCATAAACCGGATATTCAAAAGAATAGGGATAACCCGGCTGATCAAACAACTGGTATTTCTTTTCGGGAAAAGTAATTTTAAAATATCCCTGCGGTTTGGGGGTAAAGCTGCTGTTACAGGCGGTCAGCGCACATCCCAGAACGGCACCCATACAAATAAATCGTACCAGTGAACGGAGGTCTGCAAAACTCATGAGGGTAGCTGGGGTTGTATCGTTACTTTCACTTTTTGTATGCGGTTCTTTTCCACTTCCAGTACGGTAAACTGGAAATCGCCGGCGGTAAGCATTTTGGAAGGCTGGGGAATTTCTCCGGCCAGTTCCAGGACCAGCCCGGCGAGCGAATCGCTTTCTCCCCGTATTTGGTCAAAGGTATCGGTAGGTAATTCCATGACCCTGCACACATCCTGGATCATGGTACGCCCTTCGAAGATATAATTATTGTCATCTACCTTCCTGAAGCTGGCATCTTCCTCGTCAAACTCATCTTTGATATCGCCGATCACTTCTTCCAGGATATCTTCCAGTGTTACAATTCCGCTGGTGCCCCCGAATTCATCCACCACAATGGCAAAATGGATCCGTTTTGCCTGGAATTCTTTCAGGAGGTCTTCAATGAATTTTTGTTCATGTACAAAATAAGGCTGGCGGATCAGCGGATGCCAGTCGAAATGATCCGGCTCCGAAAGATGTGCGATCAGATCCTTGGTATGGATAATACCTGCAATATTATCCAGGTCCTCTTTATAAACGGGCAGGCGACTGTAATGCAAATCACCAATCAGTTTAACCAGGTCGCCGAAACCAAGCTGGTAATCTACCCCGTGTACATCCACCCGCGTTTTCATGATCTGCTTAACGGTGATATGACCGAAATTT
>CAZAOR010000134.1:0-9954 GCA_964486805.1 uncultured Sediminibacterium sp.
CCGACGGTCTCGAACGTGGACATGGAATTTCTGGCGAACCGGAAATTCAATCGCGAAGAAATTTTTTCGATTTTCAAAGTGCCGACAAGCATGGCGGGAATTTCGGACAGCAGCGGCGGCAGCAAGGGAAGTAGTCTGGGAAATTCCGGCGGCGGCCAGCAACAGGATCGGCGCGTGTTCATTGAAAATACGGTTACGAATTTATGCCGACAGATGGAAGCGGCGTTCTCGCCAATTGCAAAACGGTTCGATCCCGCGTTTGAAATATGGTTCGACATTGATTCGCTGCCGATCATGCAGGAAGCGCGGCGCGACCGGCTGACGGCGGCTTCGTCCGCTTTTGGCATGGGTATCCCGCTCAATGACATCAATCAGGTTTATGATCTGGGGTTCAAAAAATATCCGTGGGGCGACAGCGGTTATTTGCAGTTCAATTTGCAACCGGCCGGTGAGGAAATAAAACCGCAGCCGACACCGGGCGAAGACCCGAATGATCCGAACAACCCGGAACAAGGCGACGAAGACCCGGACGCGAACGAACCGGAAAATCCCGAAGAGGCGGCGCTGACGCCGTTTTCAAGAATGGGAAAATTGCTGGCGGCATTGCGCCCGAAAAAAGAAATCATGCCGCCGCATCAATGCAGTCAGCCGAACGGTTATGAGCAATCCATCGCGGGAAGCGAGCGCGCGAAGGCGGGACGAATGCAAAAGTTTTTCTTCGAGCAGCGCGGCCGCGTTCTCGCGCGCCTGGAAAAATTAAAGTCCTTGCGGACGGCCACTAAAGACATCGTTCAAAAAGACATCAACGATCTTTGGGACGAGGATGATGAAAATCAAAAACTGCATTCCAAACTTGATCCGGCGCTGCGCACAGACTTGGAATTTGGCGGCGCGCAGTTGATGGATGAAATCGGCGCGGGCATTGACTTCAACCTGCCGCCGTCGGAAGCGATTGCGTTTTTAGCCAAACGCAAAAATGTCATTGACGCCATCAACGATACAACTTGGGACGATTTGAAATCATCGTTGCAAGATGGCTTGGCCAATGGCGAGAGCGCGGCGGAATTAGCCGGGCGCGTAAAAAATGTTTTCACCGCCGCCAGTGATTCGCGCTCCTGGACGATTGCGCTGACTGAAACAAATGTCGCCGTCAACAGCGGACGGCATATCGCCATGAAACAGGCCGGCGTGAAACGCAAAGGCTGGCTCACCGCTCATTTGGAAACGACGCGCGCGACGCATTTCGCCAACGAAGCGCTTTCCAAAAATGAAAATGGAATTCCGATTGACGATGTTTGGCCGAATGGCTGCGCGTATCCGGGCGATCCGTCCGGTTCGCCGGGCGAGACGATCAATTGTCATTGCGTCGGCTTTGCCATGTCGCCGGACGGAAAAATTTTGATGCCGAAGAAATTTTTATTCTTCGAGGAATTTTGGCGCGCGCAGTCCGCGAAGGAGGCGAAGAAATGAAAAACTTCCTTAAATCGTTTTTAAGCGCGCGCCGTTGCCGGATGCAGAATTGTCCACTGTCAAAGTTACGGTCATTGCAATGGCCATTTACGGCGTTGCAACGGCCAAATTTCTTTTCGAGTCACCAAAATCAAAATTGAAAATTATGAAAGAAACAAATTTAGAGATTTTCGGCGAACGGCTGGTGAAACTTTCCACCGGCGCGAATGGGTTGCGCGGCGCGCTCAAATGCGAAGTCAAAGCCGCCGGCGAAAATGAAATGGATTTCATCGCCACCGATGAATCGCTGGATCGTTACAACGAAAAAATTCTGCTCGCCGGCTGGGACACAAAAAATTATCTCGCCAATCCCGTTGTCGTGGATTCGCACGATTATTCGAGCGTTGGAAAAATTCTTGGGCGCACGACGGCGCTGACCATTGCCAACGGCAAGATGATCAACCGCGTGCAATTCGCCACGGACAATCCGCTCGGCAAGATGGCGTTCAAGATGGCGCGCGGCGGTTTCATCAAAAGCGAGAGCGTCGGCTTCATTCCGACTGAATGGGAAAACGGTCTCGGCGGCAATGAACCGGACCGGACATTCACGAAACAGGAACTTTTGGAAATTTCGCTGGTCGCGGTTCCGGCCAATCCCGGCGCGACGATTGGACTGGCGCTTAAATCCGGCGCGGTCGTGAAAAGCGATTTAACGGAACTTGCAGAGTTCTTGAAAGAATTTTGCAGCGGCCCGGCGGCCAGCCATGACGACAGCCCGAACACTGGTTCGGCTGGCAACGATGTTCGACTGCTGCAATTTGCCCGCGATCTTAACGCCGTGTTGAGGCGCGCAAAATAAACCGTCGCATGGCTGCGGCATGAAAGAAAAAAAATAAATGAAATCATTTCTGAAAAAATATCGGCACCTGACGGCATTGTTCGCCGTGCTGGTGATGGCCTTTGCAATCGTCATGCTCGGCGCCGCCATGAGAGTTGATCTGACTATTCCGGCAATCATGCTCATCGCGTGTTTTCAATTATGGCAATTCGCCATGAGCAAACCGCGCCGCGGTTATTGCTATACCGGCGTGCTCACGCCGGAGCAGGTGAAAGAATTCGATGACATCCTCAAATCGTTCAAGGGTTATGACGGCATGTTCAAAGAATTGGTTGAACTCGGAAAAAATGAAGGCGGTTTTGCCGCCATCAAACAATTGCCGTCGCTGCTCAAAACCGAGCAGGAACGGAATAATAAACTCGAAGAGGAATTGAAAAAACTGCGCAAGAGCGCGTTGAATTTTCAATCCAACAACGGCGTGAAATGGATTCGCGGCGTGCCGTTCGTCACCGACGATTGCGCGAAGGCGATGACTTCCATGCTCGTGCTCGAATGCCAGCGCGCGACGCCTGACGGCAAGATGCTCGCGAAGCTCGTGAGCAATTCGCGCCAGCATGAAAAAATCCTGCAACTCGCCGCCGAAAATATCGGACTGGAACTGAAAGCCGCGTTGACCACGGCCGACATTCCCGTCCCGACGGTGTATGTGCCGCAGATTGTCGAACTGGTCTGGCATTATGGCCAGGCTCGACAATTCGCCACGGTGTATCCGCTCGGCAACGGCACGGTGAAACTTCCCCGCTTGCGCGCGGGTGAAGATGATTTCGGTTTCCTCGGCGCGGGTTACGCCGGCATGAGCCAGAATGTGACCGAGCGCAAAGCTGAACTCGACCTGATCACCTTCACGGCGAATAAAGGCGGCGGACTCATTCGCATTCCCACGGAACTCGAAGAGGATACATTCGTGCAACTCGGCCAATTCCTCGCCCGCTACATCGCGCGCCAAATGGCGAAGATGGAAGACAAGGCGATGTTCCTGGCGGACGGCTCGGCGACTTATGCGGACATGACCGGCGTCGGTCCTTATTGCGCGAGCAATGGCGGAACTTATCTGCAACAACTCGCCGCCGGCAAAACCAAACCCACGGATGCCACGCTGAATGATTTCCGCGCGATGCGCGCGTTGGTTAATCCGGCGGTGCTTGTGGATGATCCCGCGTATTATTTGAACCCGACGTTGGAAGCTCTCCTCGTCACGTTCAACACGCTCAATCAGCCGTTGATCTATCGTCCGGCGACCGGCGGCCAGCCGGCCACGCTCGATGGTTTCCCGATCCGCTGGATCGGCGTGTCGCAACCGTATTCCACTAAAGCGGCAGCGGGCGCTTTTCTCGCGTTCTTCGGCGCGCTGAAATACTGGTATCTCGGCGAGCGCAACCAAGTGCGCGTGGAAGTCAGCCGCGATGTGTTCTTCGCGACCGACGAACTGGCGATGCGCGCGCTCGAACGCATTGACGTGGAAGGCATGGCCGTTGACGCCATGAGCGCATTGCAAACAGCCCCAGCCTGAACAATGACGTGAAATAAAAATAAATCCCGCTTCGCGCGATGCCAAAGGCGAAGCGGGTTTTCCAAAAGATAAAAAAATCAAAATCGAAAAAATGAAAACAAAAATTCTTTTAACGTTCGGCCTGCTCGCGGCGGTGACAGCGCTGGCAGCATTGCCGACTTACAAAACCATCAGCGCATCGGGAACATCGGCGGCGGCGGCGATTTTTCAGCACGATCCGAATTCGCAGATTCGAGTTGTCAGCGCGATTGTCTCGTCCGACCTGGCAACGTCCACGCTGTCATTTTACACCGGCACCACGGCGCATTATTTGACGGCGACGAATGCGGCGGCGGATACAAGCATTCAGGTCGAGTCCACCAATGGCATTGCGAACAGCGCGTTGCTTTATATCGCGACGCCGTCGTCCAACTTCGTCGTCACCGTTTCGGGATTCACCAGTCCGACGAATGTGACGGTTTCAGCGCTGGGCGCAGCCGCGCCGATTGGCTCGGAAGTGGAAGTGCTGTCGGCGGCGACGCCCGTGCTGCAAGTGGGCGCGATCACGAACAAAGTATTTTCCAGCGAAGCATTGTTCGTCGGCAATTATGGCCGCGCCGTTTATGTGAAACAAACCGGGACGAGTCATGCCTCGTTGGATGCAGTGAGCGCGCATTATGACTCGCAAAGCCAGTGACGCAGCCGCGCACAAGCACTCTGCCGCGTGCCCCACGCGGCTTGGGCGCATGGCATCCGCATCCATTCGGCCATGCCATGCGCCGACTTAAAAAGTTTGAAGCAAAATGAAAAATGCAGAAACAAAAAAAACGGATTGCAAAGCGCTTTCAAAGCCGTTGAAAGACCGGATGATGCGCGCTCCGGTGGAACATCGCGCGGCGACCGCGCGTGAAATTCTCGGCAGAAATCCGCGCGCGCAAGTTGTCGCCGGTTACACAGGATTGATTCGATTAAAATGAACGTTGGACTTGGAAATTTATTTTTGCTCAAAGCGCACTTGCAGGGCATCGCCCTGCCGGTAACGGAGACGCGCTTTGACCAAATCATTCAAGACATTGGTTTGGGCGTCGCCGCGCAGATGGAAAATTTTTGCGACCGGAAATTCTGCCGCGTCGTTGATGACCAACAGATTTGCATGGCCGACCGCGCGAGTTTTTCCTTGCCGCGTTATCCCGTCGAGGTCGTGACGCGCGTTGAAATTTTGGAAGATCAATCGCAAGGCACATGGCAAACGCAAGATGCGCCGACGATCCGGCAGATCAGTTACAACAGCGGAATTATTTACATTGACGATTTTGACGACGCCGGACGCTATTGGATGCAACTGCGTTTCACCTACACCGGCGGATTTTTCTTTGAGACGTTGGAGCCGACGGATGGCGGCTATCCCACGGCGCAACCGGACGGTTCAACCAAATTGCCGGACGATTTGAAATTTGCCTGGCTGACGCAATGCCGCCGCGTGTGGTCCGCGTTCGACAAAATTGGCGCGAAGATTGTGGACAATTCGGCGGCGGCGGCGCAAGCGCTGGCGATGTTGGATTGGACGCCGGAAGCCAAAGAGTTGCTCGCGCATTACCGGAGGATGCAATTGGTATGAAAATTAAATTTTTTTCCAGGTTGGCCGGAGAAAAGTCAAAAACTTATTGGTTTTGGGTGATTGGATTTTTTGTGTGGAGGGAAAAGAAATGAGCGCGCCCATGTTCAAAATCCAACTGCGCGGCGATCTGCTGGCCAAGTTGCCGCGCCTGACGAGTCATTCAGCGACCGCCGCCGAACTCAAGCGCGTGATGAACGACGAGGATCAATCTACCGTCGGCCACATTATGACGCGGTATTTAAGTTTTCCGGCCACGGGTCCGACGACGCTCGAAGGTTTGCGTTCCATCACAAATCGTTTGCGCGGAAATTTGCGAGCGGTTCCGGCGCGAATCACATCCGATGGCGGCGTGGCCGGCGGCGTGAGCAACAACGTCAAGTATGCGAAGTATCAAGAACTCGGCGCGACGCTTCCGCCACATGACATCGTGGCGCGCCATCGCAAGGCGCTTCGATTTCTCGGCAAAGGCGGCAGCGTCGTTTTCGCAAAACTCGTTCATCATCCCGGCGCGACGTTGCCCGCGCGCGCGCCGATGCAAAAGGGAATCAAAGACCGATTGCCGCAATACGTCGCCGCTTTTTCCGAAGCCATTCAACGTCTCGCAACAAATTGACCATGACACCGTTCACGACATTAAGCCAGGCCATACAAATCAAATTGGAATCGCTCGCATCTTTCGCCGGCGTCGTGCTCGTGCAGGAAGATGACGGCGATGTGCCGACGATGATTGAAAAAGAGATCGGCCGCGTCGGCATGGGCGCGTTGCTCGGCGTGCCGGATTTTGTCAATGAAGACGCGACGCTGGCAAACGTCATCAACGCCAAAATCAAAATCCAAATTTTGTTTATCGAAGTTCCTTCGCTTTGGCGAACAGATAACAGCAAACCACATTGCGCAGACCTCGGACAAAGTTCCGGCGCAGCATTGCAGGGACTGGTCGTGGACGGCTTCGAGCCATTGCGCGTGTTGAATGGGCAGCGCGTCGTGGACAAGGAAATCGGACCACTCGGACTTTATTGGCTCGAAATCGAGACGATGCAGATTTTCGACGCGAGTTAACGGCGCCGAAAAATAACAACAACCCGCCTTCGCTGGCGCTATGGCGCGGCAGGCAAAACAGAAAGTAAAAAAAAATGACATACATAGATAAATCAATGGCAGTCGGCGCCAGCATTCTCGTGTTTCCCGAAGGGAACGGCGTGCAGGCTGGCGGAACTTGTGATGACACCGCGATTCCCGACCCGAATGATCCGGGCTGGATTGACATGAAACGTGTCGAGACATGGGATGGCTCGCGCAAGGACGTGAAATATGAAGCCGTCAAGGATGGAAGCACTGGCCGCATGAAGCTCGTGGATGAGGAAGAAACGGATGGCACGAACGAATACAAGTTCACCGTGAATGTGCTCAAAGCATTGTTGTGGGCGATTTTCTTTCGTAGCGGTGTGCAAGATAATTCCGCTGGCCAAATGAATCCCAACGCCGGTGAATCGCCGCACGTATGGATGATCCTTGTGCAAAAAGATGCGCAGGGAAACATCGTCTTTGCCGCAAACCTCTGGGGACGTTTGAAATTCGACGCGATTAAAGGCGGCGGCGGCAACCTCGTAAAACCGGAAATCACCTTCACTGAATACGATAATCCGCTCAATACGATGCAAATCGGCAGCTAATTTGAAAAAGCTGAAAATCAAAACTCAAAAATTCAACGCAAAAAATTATGAGTGAAAAAAATAAAAATGCACCGGGCATTCCGGCCAAACTCAAACCCGCCGCGCAACGGCCGGTGAAAGTGCCGACAACTCCTTCAACACCAGCGCCGACTGCGGCCAAACCCGCCGCCGCGCCGGCAACGGACAAACCATAAACGCAAACCCGCGCGCGGCAGCGTCAGGCTGCCGCGCGCCAACTGAAAAAAATCCATGAAAAAAATTTTGATTCTTTTTTTGCTGGCCTTGTTCATGCGTCCGGCAGCCGCCTTTGTTTCATTCAAACTCACAAACGACACGGCTTATCCTTTTTATTTTTCGACCGTCTCAACCAATTCCGGCGAATATGAAATTTTTAACACGACATGGGTCAATGCCCATAGTTATGCCTCTCTGACAGGAGATGGTCCTGTGGGGGGCATTGAGGTCACGAATTCCTCGTTGATGCGGCTGGTGTTTGGCAATCTTTCAGCCACCAATTATGTTTCAATATTGCTGACTAATTCGGTCTGGTGGTCGCCGCCGGTTCAACGCTCCACCGCAAATCCGGCCTTAAAAGCGGCGACGCAGTATTGGACAAATCATAATGTCATCATCGCTTCCAGTTGCGGCGATATAGATGTTTCAAACGGGGTTTTCGTTTTGAATTCCTCCGAGCCATTGACCATTTTCACTAATACGAAAAATGCCAGCGCAATTGGACGCGTCACCAGCGTCAACACAAACGCCTGGCAAATTTTATCGCCTGCTTCCGGGTATGCCTATACCAATAATGTCGGGAGTGGCGTGACGGCGGACTGGCTTAATGTCAACGGCGGTTTGCCGGTTCCCACGACAAGCTGGCAGGTTGTGACTTATACCAACTTTTTGTCGCTGCCCCCGAAATTTCCCGCGAATAATTTCAACTGGAATACTGCCGCGCCCGGCATCCCCACCAATCTGCCATGAAAAAACTGATCGCACTTTTTTGTGTTTGCGGCGCCCTCGCGCGCGCACAGACCAATTACACGCCCGTCATTTTTAATCTCACGCCTTTTGCGCCGACGGTCTGGCACACGACCTGTTATCTGACGCCGCTCGTCAATCCCCAGATTGCCGGCGGCAGCATCGTCAGCGGCGGCGCGATTTCCTTTGCGATCGCCGCCGGAACGAACATTCAGGAAAGTATATGGCCCGGACCTTACACCATGGCCTTCGCCGGCGTGAACAACAACTGGACGCTCAATGTGCCAGCGACGACGAACGTCGTGAACGCCGCCGATTGTATCAGCAATGTCCCGGCTTACAATCCGCTGTCGGTGCCTTCTTTGGTCTTGCTCGGAGTAAATATGACCAACTATGTGGACGCGGCGACAAATAATCTGGGAAATTTAGTGGCTGTAAATATGACCAACTATGTGGCAACGCTGGGAAATTCAATCGCCGTTAAAATGACGAATGCGGCGAACATTTTTGCCGGCAACGGCGCCCGCTTGACGAACATCGCCGCGACCAATGTGACCGGCCAAACTTTTGGAAATACCATAAACGTGGAAGTTTATAGCACCTATCCCAGACAGGGGCAAGGGATTGGCATTGGCCAAATCTTTCCTTATTTCGGACCGGCGTTTTCGCCATATTGGGGCTGCAACTTGCCGTTGAGTTTTGTTTATGGTTATACAAACTTCATCATTTCACAAAGCATCTATTCCACAAACTTTTTTAATTTGGATAACGGAATTAACTTTTACCTGTATTACACGAATGGAACCAGAATCAATCTTGGAAATGAAAAATTATTTAATGGCGGCAATGGCACCACCAACTTTTTCAGTTATTCATACACTTTTTCTATTTCCCCCGTTGTCTGGAATAATAACACCAACTACCTGTCTGCCGAGTTGTTCGTTTGGACAGGAGGTGGTGCCAGCCCAACAAATGTCTGGTGGGGTGGGACGGCTTCAATTACTCGGTTTTGAAATTGCTAATGATAATTAACCTATATTTCACGCAAAAACTTATGACAAATACTGAACTCCCTGTTTTCAACCCCTTCCGCGAAATCGAAATCGCGGGGGAAAAAATTCTCGTGCGGGAACTGTCATGGCCGAACGCGCTGGCCTTTTTCAACAAACTGCGCGAGCAGACTAAAAATCTGCTCGATGCCAAAGGCAATCTCGCGCTCGACGCGACAAAGATCATGGATGCCATTGGCGACAATGTGGACCTCGTGAATTGGATCGTCCAAAAGACGACGGGCAAAGACGCCGCCTGGATCGAGCAGCGCAGTCTGTCGGAAATGCTCGAACTGCTCACGCACGCGCTGGAAGTGAATCTGGGCGTCATCGCGTCAAAAATAAAAAACGTGCGGAGCCGGCTGACGGGTTTGGTTCAGCCGGCCGCGCCGACGCCGACGTTGAATCCGACATCGCCAGCCTCTGCGACGTGATGATCTCCGAAGGCTGGACGTGGGCGGATTTGAAATCGCTCACGTTCCGGCAACTGGATTTGTTCGCTGAAAAAATGAACGAAAGAAACGAAAGGATCGCGCGAGCGATAAAGCGGTGAACTAAAAAAGAAAACCAAGCAATGTCAATGCAACCAACAGCGACGGCGCGAACAGCGCGAGAACAAAAACCGCAATTAACGTGAATGCTTTCACATGAACACTGTAAGCTCAATCATCGTTGAAATCAAGGCCATTGCCGGTGAATTTACATCGGCGTTTCACGGAATTCAGAATGACATAAAAAAATTCAATGAATCCATTGAAAATGGAAATGCCGCGTTGAATCGAATGGGCGCGGCTTTG
>CAZAOR010000135.1:0-6059 GCA_964486805.1 uncultured Sediminibacterium sp.
TCACGATGCTTCCCGCCGGTGCCAGATTATCCACCTGATCGTAGGGCAGGGCTTTTAGCGTGCCACCAAAAGCATTGGTATACGGCACTGCCACATTGGGCCGCTGTGACATCCCCGTGGTGAGGGTATGGGTGTTGCGCATCTGCAAGGGAATGATAAGGCTGTCATATACATATACTTCCCAGGGCTTACCCGTCACTTTCGGGATCACTTCCCCGGCAGTCAGAAAACAACTGTTGCAATAACCATAATCGACCCGGAATTGTCCCACAGGTTTTAGCAGGCGCATTTTATACATGATCTGGCTGCGGGTCAGCCCGCCATTCCAGAAAGTGAAATCACCCTGGAAGGTTTTGGTACCCAGATGATGGGAAAGCATGTCGCGGATCGTTACAAGATTCGTAGCATCCGAATCATAAAGCCGGAAATCCGGAAAATATCGGGTGACTTTATCATTCAGAGAGAGCTTTCTATCGTATTCTAATTGGGCAAGCGCAGTCGCTGTAAAAAGCTTGCTGTTACTGGCGATCATAAACAGGGTCTGCGGGTTGGTTTTTTCATGGGTGGCAAGATTCTGTTCGCCATAGCCCTGCATGAAGACAGTCTTTCCATCTTTCACGATTGCGATCGACAGACCGGGAATATGCCAGTCGCTCATACCCTGGCGGATATAAGCATCAAGACTGTCCCTGATAAAATCCGGCGTCTCCTGTGCCGATATGATAGCGGAGAAGAGCAGGCCGACTGCCAACAAAAAAGAACGCATATAAAAATGTGCTTGAAAGATACAGAATTGGAGGTATACAGCAGGGGAACAAGGGCAAACACAACCAGATATCACCTGTGCAGAACAACCTGACCTGATGCGGTTCAGAAAATCGGATCTGCGGTAGGTCCAATCTTTGAACCCGTCAAGGATGCCTTTGTTGACTGTTGCCATTTTGTTTGTTTTTTAAAATGATGCAATACTGTTCACCCGCTGTATTCGGGAACGCCGGTGTGTTTGAACAGCACAAACCTACCACGCCCAACAGGGCAAAAAAGGGGGGAAGGGGGATATCCCCCCTTGCGACAGCTTTACAATCAATCAGTTACGGTATAAAAAATGGTATTTTCCTTACCTGAACCGTATCAAATTCGTACCGAAAACACGGTTTCTCCTTCTCTTCTCCGTCCCGCCCTCCGCTGCATACAATAGGGAAACACGGCTCAGAGACGAAGAAAGGACGAAGAAAGGACGAAGAAAAGACGAAGCGGAGACGAAGAAATAGCGAAGCAGGTACGGATCAACTAATAAGCAGGTAAGCAAAAAAGCAGGAAATACGCTAGCCGGAAAGCAAATGATAATCAACTAATTAAAGGCAAGGCCGACAGGAACCCGGCCTGCTCAGTACAAAGCGTGGCTTTCCCTTGTAGGCTGTTCCCCCCTTTTTGTTCTCTCAGAAGATCTGCCCAAACAGCGCTGCCTTCAGCCGGTGAGGCAAGGCCGCTTCCGAAAATCAGGAAATTCCTGTCATGATTCAGAAAACAGGGTTTATCTTTCATAAAATATCGATATGAAAAACCTGTCAATTATCGCCATCGCTGCGATTTGTTTTATCGCGGCAAGCAGTGCGCATGCGTCAGAATTTATCGATTCCAAAAAGGATTCGTCAAGTTTCGCCAGCCCGGTTATCCTGAATGATGCAGTGGTCGATGATGCCCTCCTGCAATTCAAAAGCCTGAAAAGGGTGGAGCGTAAAGAACGGGTGCGGGAAGTGAAAAGGGTATTGAAAGATTTCAAAGCACAAAAAGCGGCCGGGGGGGATGTCAGTACGAACACGGTATTATTGGCTATCCTCGCGGTGTTGTTGCCGCCTTTGGCAGTGGGCTTGCATGAGCATGCACTGAATGGCAAGTTCTGGCTGAGCGTGTTACTTACCCTCTTATTCTGGCTCCCGGGAATAATATATGCATTGATTGTTGTTCTATCCTAAGCGGTTTTCTGGCAGGGTTCCTGCAAAAAAAAGGATTACACGATGCAGGCTGGTTGATTCATCAGCTTACGAAACGTGTAATCCTTTTTTCTGTTAAATAAACCCGGTCAGCTTATTCTTTGGCTTTCCAGACATTATTGGATTCATTGTAATCCGGCAGCACATTGTCAGGATCGTAGGTCACGGATTCAATATCTTCCGTAGAAGGATATTTGAAAGTCCAGCTTACATTCCTTTCCCAGATTTCGACGGGCAGTTTGATGCGGTCGGTTTTGCCTGATTTGGTTTTGATTTCAAGAATCACGGGCATTGCCATTTTTTCCAGGTTATCCAGGGTGATATACACGCCTTTTGAATGATCGGTACTGTCAATGTATACCACTTTGCGTACCCCTACATCCAGGCGCCAGTTGTTTACAAACCATCCGCGCCAGAACCACTGCAGGTTTTCACCGGCTACATTTTCGATGGTGCGGAAGAAATCATCCGGAGTCGGATGTTTGAATGCCCAGCGGTTGATATAGGTTTTGAAAGCGCGATCAAAGCGTTCTTCTCCAAGTATCAGTTCGCGTAACATTACCAGGCCTGCGCTTGGCTTGCTGTACAGCAGCGTTCCATTATTCCTTTCTTTCAGGTTATCGGGTCCATTGCTGAGGATGGGTTCCAGGCCGGGGCGGGTATAGGCATTGCCGATCATGTGCATCGGCATTTTGCGGCCTTTGAATTCGCCGTTGTTGAAATTGTCGGTCGAAAGGGTATTGATGAAGGTATTGAAGCCTTCATCCATCCAACCATACAGCCTTTCATTGGAACCAACGATCATCGGGAACCAGGTGTGACCAAATTCATGATCATTGACGCCCCAGAGACCGCGGCCACTGCTCCTGGCACCGCAGAATACGATTCCGGGATATTCCATGCCGCCCGGTGTACCAGCTACCGCCGTTGCATTGGGATAGGGGAATTCAAACCATTTGGCAGAATTGTATTCGATGGATTTTTTCACGAATTCGGTAGAGCGCCGCCATCCTTCATTGCGGAGGGTATCACTTTCAATCGGGTAAGCTGAAATTGCCATGGCTTTTTTCTTGCTCGGCAAATCCATTTTCGCAGCATCAATGATGAATGCGGAGGATGCGGCCCAGGAAGCATCCCTGGCATGCTGGATCCGGAAATGCCAGGTCAGTTCCTTTTTACCGGCTGGCCTGGAAGCTGGATCGGTCACTTCCGAAGCAGTGCGGATAACCACGGTCTTCTCACTGTTGGCGGCCTGTGCCCAGCGTTTCAACTGTTCCGGGGTATACACTTCCTGGGGGTTCAGCAGTTCACCGGAACAAACCACGATATCCTGGGACCTGGCGGTGATTTTGATATCAAAATCACCATATTCCAGGTAAAATTCTCCGGGCCCTGTATACGGCAGGGTATTCCAGCCGCTGATATCATCAAATACACACATCCGGGGATACCATTGGGCAATGGTAAATATTTTGCCATTCGCCGTTTTCATGATACCCATCCGGTCCGAACCATAATCTGGTGAAATAAACGTGTATTCTACTTTCAGTTTCAGGATACCCCCTTTTGCCGCCAGTTCTTTGGGAAGAAATACCTGCATACGGGTATCTTCAATCAGGAACTTGACATCGGTTGCAACAGTACCGTTCAGTACTTTAACAGATTTGATCTTATATCCGGCATCAAATACCTGTCCGTGACCAGCATTGCGGCTGCCATTGATCGGAACGATCTCATTACCGCGTGAGCCTTGTTTGAAGAGGTTCTGGTCTAACTGCATCCAGATAAAATCCATTTTCAGCGGACTGTTATTGGTGTAAGTCAGTATTTCAGTGCCGCTGATCTCATTGGTTTCGTCATTCAGCCGGGCAGATAGTTCGTAGCTGGCTTTGTTTTGCCAGTAGCCGGGACCCGGCTCACCGGTGGCTGCCCGGTATTCATTTCCGTTCTTGGTATAGAAGAACGGCGCAAATGCATCGTAATAGCTGTACTTGGTAGCAGGGGCTGTCGGATCGACCGGTTCTTCAAAAAAACCTCTGCGCCCTCTTTGCTGCTGGGTATTGCCGGGCCTTCCCTGTGCGGCAGGCGGCGTGGTTTGCGCAAATAATTGCAGGGACCCTGCCGCAAACAGCAGCGACAGGTAAACATGTGCTCTTTTCATAACTCATATTGGGGATTGATAAAACGATCTACAATGTTAAGTATCTGTGAAAACAAATCCTGATCCCGGACCGGTTTTTCGGTCAGGGGGCTGTGTATTCGGTAAAATGGAGGCACCAGTCCGGGTTAATATTCCCCAAATACCGCACGAAGGGTATCGGATATCTCTCCCAGCGTACAAAGGCTTTCACAAGCGGCAATTACCGATGGCAGGAGGTTGGTGCCGTTGTGGGCTGCCTTTTTCACCGCAGCCAGGCAGTCCTGTACCTGTTGCGCATCCCGGTTTTGTTTCAGGGCATGCAAGCGTGCTGTCTGCACCTGCCGGATGCTGTCATCCACTTTCAAAACGGGCACAGGCGTATCCTTGTCGATGGTAAAGGCGTTGACGCCTACAATGATTCTTTCCTTTGCCTCAATTGCCCGCTGGTAGGCATAGGCGCTCCTGGCGATTTCATCCTGCATAAAACCTGCTTCGATGGCTGCCACACTGCCACCCATGGTTTCCACTCGATCCATCCATTCCCGGATCTTTTTTTCCAGTTCCCTGGTAAGCGATTCCACATAGTAGCTGCCACCAAGCGGATCCGCGGTATCCGGCGCCCCGCTTTCGTAGGCTACGATCTGCTGGGTGCGCAATGCGATGCGGGCTGCTTCTTCCGTTGGCAGACTGAGCGCTTCATCGAATCCATTTGTATGCAGGCTCTGTGTACCGCCGAATACGGCTGCCAGTGTTTGCACCGTTACCCTGGCGATATTGTTGAGCGGCTGCTGGGCTGTCAGGGTGGCGCCGCCGGTTTGGGTATGGAATCGCAGCATACAGGCTTTGGGATCGGTTGCCCCCATTTCCCGCATCATCTCCGCCCAGATTTTCCGGGAGGCCCGGAATTTAGCCACCTCTTCAAACAGGTGGTTATGGGCATTGAAGAAGAACGAGAGCCTTTTTCCGAATATATTGATGTCCAGCCCTTTCTTGAGCGCTGCTTCCACATAGGCCTTGCCATTGCTGAGGGTAAATGCTACTTCCTGTGCAGCCGTACTGCCGGCTTCCCGGATATGGTAGCCGGAAATGGAGATGGTATTCCATTTCGGGAGTTCCTGGCTGCACCATTCAAATATATCGGTGATGATGCGCATGGAAGCTTTGGGGGGATAGATATAAGTGCCCCGGGCGGCATATTCTTTCAGGATATCATTCTGGATGGTGCCTGCAAGCCTGGAAAGATCGGCTCCCTGTTTTTTTGCCAGTGCCACATACAGCGCCAGCAGGATAAAACCGGTGGCATTGATCGTCATGGAGGTACTCACTTCTTCGAGTCGGATACCCTTGAAAAGTCGTTCCATATCTTCGAGGCTGTCGATCGCCACCCCCACTTTTCCAACTTCCCCTTCTGCCAGCGGATGATCGCTGTCGTACCCGATCTGGGTGGGCAGATCAAAAGCCACACTGAGTCCCGTTACTCCCTGCGACAAGAGATAGTGATACCGGCTGTTGCTTTCTTCCGCGGTGGAGAACCCGGCATATTGTCGCATGGTCCAGCTTTTACCCCGGTACATATCGGGTTGTATCCCTCGTGTAAAAGGAAACTCGCCTGGCAAGGGTAGGGCAGCAGAAGATTCTCCCGGTAACGGATAATACACTTTCCGGATCTCGATGCCACTGTCGGTGTATAGTTTTTTTTCAGACATATTTTTCGAGGGTCAATAGTTTATCGTGAATAGTGTATATCGGAGCGATCGCGTAGATCCCGACGGAGGATGCGATCCTCGGGAGTGAATAGTGAATGGTTTTGCAACTGAACCGCCGGTTTCGGGCAGGGCTCCGACAGGGACCATTCATTATTGACTCCTGATTATCCCATCAATTGCTTTGCCTCATGACTCAGTGCCTGACAAATCAGTTCATGG
>CAZAOR010000136.1:0-5681 GCA_964486805.1 uncultured Sediminibacterium sp.
TACCTTTCTCTCCGCCTTCGGACTGGTATACCTGGCCAAAAAATACAGCCCGAAAACTGTTCATATCGTCTGCCTCTTTTTAGCGGGTATCGGACTCATCGCCTTCCCGCAGATACAAAACAAATACCTCCTGTTCCTGCCGATGACCGGCTTTGGCATCGCCTGGGCCAGCATGATGGGTGTACCTTATCTCATGGTGGTAAACCAGATCCCCAAAGAACGTTATGGCGTTTACATGGGAATTATCAATATGATGATCGTTATTCCCATGATTTTACAAACGACCACGTTCGGCTGGGTACTGCATCATTTACTGGATAACAATGCCGGCAGGGCGATCGGGTTCGCCGGCATATTATTGATCATTGCCTGCCTGGCTACTTTTCTCATCCCGACAAAACCGCTGAAAGCGGATGAAATACCACTCAGCAGCAGCGGGCATTAACACGAAAGCGACCTGTCATGAATATTCTATGTATCGGTGAAGCCCTGATTGATATGATCTGTACCGACAAGGGCAGTACCCTCTCCGAAGGCAGTCATTTCCTGAAAAAGCCGGGAGGCGCACCTACCAATGTGGCTGCCGCCATTGCGGCGTTGGGCGGGGAAGTGGCACTCACTGCAAAAGTTGGCGATGACCCGTTTGGCAAGCAACTGGTTGCTGTGATGGAGCAGTTCGGCGTGTCTGCCCGGTGGATGTTCCGCGATCCGGATCATTTTACCACATTTGCCTTCGTATCACTGATGCCGGATGGCGAGCGCGATTTCGTTTTCAACCGCGGAGCTGATGGCCAGCTTACCCGGGAAGAAGTGGATGGTATTGAGCTGGATAAAACAACCATCATCCATTTCGGGTCGGCTACGGCTTTCCTGCCCGGCCCCCTGCAGGCAGCCTACCAGGGATTACTGCAAAAAGCCTTGCAAAGAAATATCTTCATCAGTTTTGACCCCAATTACCGGCACCTGTTATTCGCCGGAAACCAGCAATCATTTATTGACCAGTCCTGGAATTTTCTGTCGGCCTGTCATTTCTTCAAACTCAGTGATGAAGAAGCGATGCTGATCACCGGTGCATACAGTGTTCAGGAAGCCGCCGCCATACTGCTGCAAAAAACCAAGGCCGTTTTCTGCATTACCCTGGGCAAGCAGGGCACCCTCTTAGGATACCAGGGAAACACCCAACTGGTTCCAAGCATTCCTGTTAACCCGGTTGATACGACCGGCGCCGGCGATGCATTTGTCGGGGCCATGCTATACCAGCTAAGTTTATTACCACCCGCCACTATCCGGCAATTAAACACGGATCAATGGACCGCCCTCATCCGGAATGGGAACAAAGCAGGCGCCCGCACCTGCGAATACCTGGGCGCGATGGAAGCATTTAAACACCTCAACCGGCAAATTTTTGAGTAAGCTGCCGGAAACCTTCGCACGGGCATCCTATTCAATGGTTGCGGGCTGATCCCTGTAAACCGGAATCAGTAGCTTTGCAAAATGGCATCGATCCTGATCATTGATGATGAAGAACCCCTGCGGAAACTGCTGAAACGACTCCTGACCCTGGAAGCATTTGAGGTGGAAGAAGCCGGCAGCCTGCAAGCAGGACTCGCTGTTCTGCAGCATAAAACCATTGACGTACTTTTATGCGATGTAAAACTGCCCGATGGCAGCGGTGTGGATTTTGTAAAAAAAATCAAAGCCCGGTTCCCGCTCCTGGAATGCATCTTACTGACGGCCTACGGCAATATACCGGACGGGGTTCAGGCCATTAAAAATGGGGCTTTCGATTATATCACCAAAGGCAATGATAACGACCGCATCATTCCGCTGCTGCACCAGGCAATCGACAAAGCCGTGCAGAACAGGAAGAAAGCCCTTCGCATGGATGCAGGAAACGCTTTACGGTTTGAGGACATCATCGGGCAGTCGCCCCTGATCCTGGAAGCGATTCACCTGGCGCGGAAAATTGCCTTGACCCATCACAATGTTTTACTGACCGGTGAAACCGGTACCGGGAAAGAAGTATTTGCAGCAGCCATCCATGCAGGCAGCAAAAATCCTGGTAAGCCCTTTATAGCTGTCAATTGCAGCGCATTCCCCCGCGACCTTTTGGAGGGCGAACTTTTCGGTCATAAAGCCGGCGCTTATACCGGTGCGCAAAAAGACAAAAAGGGCATCCTGCAATTGGCCGATAAAGGCATCCTGTTCCTGGATGAAATCGGCGAAATGCACCCGGAGTTGCAGGCCAAACTGCTGCGGGTTCTGGAAACAGGGCGTTATATCCGATTGGGGGATGAACAGGAAACACAGGTCAGCGTAAGGATCATAGCCGCTACCAACCGGGACTTACTGGCAGAATCAGAAGCAGGCCGGTTTCGGGCAGACCTGTATTACCGCATCAATGGATTCAATATCCACCTGCCTGCCCTGCGGGAAAGAGCGGAAGACATCCCCCTGCTGGCCGCACATTTTTTGACTGCCTATGCCGAGAAAGAACACCTGCCATTGCCGGTTCTGCATCCCGACAGCCTCCAACTTTTACAGCAGTACAGTTGGAAAGGCAATATCCGTGAACTGAAGAATGTGATAGAAAGAGCCGCCGTATTAAGTGATACCGGTATCATTCTTCCGATGCACCTGCCCTATGTTATCCAGCAGCAGGATGTACAATCCGCCAACGGGCTCTCCCTGGCTGCCGTGGAAAAAAACCATATCGCACAAGTGCTGCAATATACCAAGGGGAATAAAACCCGCGCGGCAGAACTGCTGGGTATCGGTTTAAGTACGCTCTACCGGAAAATTGAGGAATACCAGGTACACTGACCCTCCCAATTTGGGAAACACCCTCTCATTTTGACAAGCTCATCTGCAGAATCCAGCTCCGGTTTTTCCGGGCCTCATCTCCGCAAACCCTTGTAAAAAAAGGATTTACGCATTTTTATCCCTTTCCGGCATCGGCAGGCATGGCTTTTGGCAGATCCACCAGAAATAAGCTGACCATGCAAACGATCTTACTACTGGTGGCAGGCATCGCCTGTTTCTATCTGTTCTTCAGATTTATTGACTGGTTCGAAAAAATCTAAATCATGCTGTACCTATTCATCATAGCCATCCTGGTATTCATTTACCTGTGCTATGTGTTAATCAAACCCGAAAAATTCTGAATCCATGTCTCTCCATCTAACCGGCTTACTGATTACATTCCTGGGAATGATATTGTTGGCGATCCCCCTGGGCAGATACATCGGTAAGCTTTATGCCGGCGAAGCAACCTGGTCCGACCGTTTATTCCTGCCACTGGAAACGGCGATTTACCGGCTATCGGGTATCCGGCAAGACCGGCATATGAACTGGAAACAGCACCTGGCGGTTCTGCTGACCCTGAACCTCTGCTGGTTCCTGTTCTCCATGCTGGTCTTAATGAATATGGGCTGGCTGCCGCTGAACCCGGACGCTAATCCTTCCATGTCCGCCGATCTCGCATTCAACACCACCATCAGCTTTATTTCCAACACCAACCTGCAACATTACAGCGGGGAAACCGGTGTATCCTACTTAGGACAAATGGTACTGATGTTATTTCAGTTCATCAGCGCCGCTGCTGGAATGGCGGTGTGTGCCGTAGTATTCCGCGCCATGAAAGAAAAATCCGGGGAGCGGCTGGGTAATTTTTATGTGTACTTTGTAAAAAGCTGCACACGGATATTATTGCCCTTATCCCTCCTGCTGGCAGTGATCCTGTTATTCAACGGCGTTCCCATGACCTTTGCAGGCAAGGATCATTATATTTCATTACAGGGCGACAGTATGCAGGTTTCACGCGGGCCTGCAGCTGCAATGATTGCCATCAAACAACTGGGAACAAACGGGGGTGGTTTTTTTGGCGTGAATTCTGCGCATCCTTTGGAAAATCCCAATGCCTTTACCAATATACTCGAAAACATCAGCATCCTGTTAATACCGATGGCCCTGCTTTTTGCTTTGGGTTATATGCTGAAACGCAGAAAGTTCGCCTGGATGATTTTCGGTGTGATGTGTTTGGGATTCCTCCTGCTCCTGCTGCCGACCGTTTACCAGGAATCAGCGGGTAATCCCGCTATCGCAAAAATGGGAATCGCACAGCCGACGGGCAGTATGGAAGGCAAGGAACTGCGTTTTGTTCCACAGGCATCTGCTTTATGGGCGATCAGTACCACCTGTACATCCAACGGCTCGGTCAATGCCATGCACGATAGTTTAACACCTCTGTCCGGCATGTGTGCCATGCTGGGCATGATGATCAACTCCTTTTTCGGAGGCGTAGGTGTGGGATTCCTGAATTTCTACATCTTCATCATCATCGCTGTTTTTATCAGCGGCCTGATGGTAGGCCGTACACCGGAATTCCTGGGAAAGAAGATTGAAGCGCGGGAGATGAAAATCGCTGCTATCATCGCATTGCTGCATCCTTTGCTGATCCTGGCCGGTACGGCCCTGTCATCCTATCTCTATGCCCATCATCCCGATACCTACAGCGCCTGGTTGAATAACCCGGGTAACCATGGTTTCAGTGAGATGCTGTATGAATATACTTCGTCTTCCGCCAACAACGGCAGCGGGTTTGAGGGGCTGGGTGATAATACCCCGTTCTGGAATATCAGTTGCGGACTGGTTATGTTGCTGGGAAGGTTTTTACCGATCATTGGCCCCGTCGCCATTGCAGGTATCCTGGCAAAGAAAAAGCATATCCCGCCTTCCGCCGGCACCCTCGCCACTGATACCGGCACATTTGGCTTGATGGTTTTTGCCGTGATCTTCATCATTGCTGCGCTGAGCTTTTTCCCGGCGCTTTCATTAGGTCCGCTCACGGAATATTTTGGACTGCAATAATATAACCTGTTATGTCTGACACAAATTCACAAAAACATTTACTGGATACCACCCTGCTGAAAGAGGCTCTCCTGCAGGCATTCATCAAACTCAAACCGGCTGCCATGTTCCGGAACCCGGTCATGTTTACCGTATGGATCGGCACCATCATCATGATCGGGGTTTGTACCTGGATCGGCATGGGTGATCGCTCACAAGGCAGCCTGGTTTATAATATCCTCATTACCGGAGTCTTGTTCCTGACCCTGCTATTTGCCAATTTCGCAGAAGCGTTTGCCGAAGCCAGGGGCAAGGCCCAGGCCAATTCCCTGCGTAAAACCAGGGAATCAACCCCGGCAAAATGGATACAGACCGTAGGTGAGATTTTCCTGGATGAAATCCGTGTGGTACCCTCCTCCCAACTCAAGAAAGGCGATCTTTTCCTCTGCGAAGCCGGCGATATGATACCGATGGATGGCGAAATCATAGAAGGACTCGCCACCATTGACGAATCAGCTATTACCGGTGAATCGGCGCCCGTTATCCGGGAAGCAGGAGGCGACAAATCTTCCGTTACCGGCGGCACCAAAGTATTATCCGACAGGATCAAAGTGCGGGTAACCACCGAACCGGGTGAGTCTTTCCTCGATAAAATGATTGCCCTGGTGGAAGGCGCGAGCCGGCAGAAAACACCCAATGAAATAGCCCTGACTATTTTGCTGGCAGGCTTTACGCTTGTATTCATCATTGTTTGCGTAACCTTAAAGCCTTTTGGCGACTATGCACATACGCCGATCACCATCGCCGCTTTCATTTCACTTTTTGTTTGCCTG